>CANOCU010000002.1 GCA_947564645.1 uncultured Lachnospiraceae bacterium | reverse complement strand
CGTCCACCTTCTTCTCCGATATGCCGAAGGTCTGCGCATTGATCTTCATCCCCTCTAACACATACATGATATTGCTGGCCGCCCCCTTCGGGTTCTCACAGTAGAACTCGCCGCTGGCGATGCCCGTCTCGATCAGCTTCTCTAAGACCCGCACCCCGGCGTCAAACTGCTTCCTGAGCATATTGTTCTTATCCGCCTGCCTGTTTTCGAAGAAATATTCGTACACGGCCACCGTCAGCGTATTCTTCTGCAGCAGTTCCTTCTTCTGCTCTTTCAGGAAGAGCGTGAGGATATCCGCTGCCGTATCCCCCTCTGTGATATTCTCGGAAAAGATATCGTCCGTCTCCTCCGCCTCCATCTGCAGAATCTCAAGCAGGATCTGCTCCGTGCTGTCAAAATACAGATACAGCCCTCCGCGGCTGATCCCGCAGGCTTCCACGATGTCCTTCATCGTCACGTTCTTATAGCCCTTCTCCACGAACACCTTGCGCGCCGTATCCAGTATATACTTCTTCTTCTGTACTGATTTTTCTCCCATTTACCTGTGTTTCCTTCTCTGACTATATTGATCCGCAATCCCTCACCGCATCGGCTTATCCCAGAACTCCAGATTCTCCTTCATCTTGCGCACCACATTCCGAAAGACCCCGTTATAGACTGCCTCCGTCCACAAGCGCCCCTTCGTCATGCCGCCCAGCACATATTTGGACAGGATTCCCTTGAGGATATCCATCTCTCTGATCCCGGCCCGGTCGATAGCCGCCAGTTCATCCTTCACTGTTCTGATCCTGTTTCTGGAATAAATATAAGGGTAATTCCGATCCACAAGCCCCGTCCGCTGCACTTCTTTGATAAAATTCATGAGCATCCCGTCATATACCGGAAATGTGATCGAACTGCCTTTGATCCCGGAACCCTCGAAGGTCTCCTGCACATTACTCCCCGCCTTCTCTTCCAGCCAGGGAAGATAGCGGATCAGCTTCTCCACGTCCGGCTTATAGGTATTTACGACCTGCTGTCTGTATTCAATATCTTCCTTATCCATCTGACTGCCTTTCCCGCTTTCTCTGATCCTGTCGGATCCTCCTGTAACATAATCGACATATCTGTCATATTATTCTAGCATACTTTCCCGGAAAGTACAGCACAAAATACCAGAGAAGTTCTTGTGCACTTTGCCAAAAAAGTTTATTCCTTGTTTTTATTCCACAATAGCTGTATACTATTGATAGATTTGCTTTGCAAATCGATTTTATTGCATGAGATTATTTAAAGAAGGGATTTCTGCATGATCCGCAGATAAAGGTTTACGTTATGGCTGTAAAAGAATTCCCGGCCGGGGAAACATTATTTCAAAGTGAGCAGGCAGTCACTGCCATACATTTGATCGCAAAAGGTTCCGTCACCGCGACTTATCCCGGTGGCGAGCTTCATCTGACCAAGGGAGATGTCATCGGCATCTGTGAATTACACTTTGGCTCCTACTATATCACTTATCAGGCAGCGGAGGCAACCGCACTTGCCCCCTATCCCTGTACCCGGGAACAGCTGGCCAGTCTCATGAGCACCAATGCGGATATGGCTGACCGGATCGTTACTTCCCTGTACAGGCAATTGAAACAGATTCTGGATCAGTATGGACAGGCACGTTCAGACTGCGACAAATTCTATCATTACCTGATGGACAGTTATGCGGAATATGCCGCTTTCTGTACCAAGCACGGCGTCTCGACCAGAGCTCTTCCCAGCCTCGAAACATTGACGGAACTGAATCTGGAAGAAGATGTGGATGAATGGTTGGGCGGATATTATTCTCAGCTTCTGGCCCTTGTGAAGAATTCTGCCAACAAGAAGAAGGGTCCCGCCTTTATGTTTGGTCTTCTGTCGAGAGCTGCGCGGGATATCTATCAGGTTATTTCCGTATGCCGTGTTCTCTACGATTACAAGTCCGAGCTTACCGGCATTCTGATGAATGAGAATCGTCTGGATCTGTTTGATTTCTATGCCGGTCTGCTCTACAGGATCGGTGCGGATGCGGAAGATTCCGCAACGGTACGCGATGCGATCTCTGCCATGATGGCCGAGTTGGAGAATCATGCATCCATCGACCAGAATATGTACCAAAAGCGTATCGCCGAATATCATGACCGGTTAAACTCACTCAGTTCCGGCACCGGGGAAACCACCGATACAAACGCCGGCGGCAGTGCAGATCTGGTCGATTCGCTCAATACCATACTGGCCTATTCGCAGGTAAGCGAAGAGACAGCTTACGCTTTCCGGATTGCCGTAGAACAGTTCCGCAAGATGACTGATAAGAACAGCTCCGATGACTCTGCCAGAAAACTTCGTCAGAAGATCACCAAACTGTTCTATGAAGTATATGAGAAGGCCCTGATCAAGAGTCTTCACGACAGCGCGGTCCCCAAGGTACTGAAAATGTTTTTCAACTTCGGCTATGTGGACGAACAGCTGGCCGGCATGAAGAATGCATCCTATCTTCATTCAATCGTAGATTATCTACCCTCCGATCCTTCCAGAGGATTGTATACCGTCTACGAATGGATGGTGGCGATTTATAAAGGGAAGAAAGCGCCCAGCCGCAATGAATTCGATACCGATTACCAGGCTTATGTGCATGAGATGAAGACGAGCGGCAAGATCACCGCTGCCGAGGAAGCCGCCATGGTAAATGACAATGAGAAGATGGTGCTCTTCGAACTTCAAAGTGTATTTCCCGCCATCAACAAGATCACTTTCGGCCGGATCAGCAGCTTCTGCCCTGTCTTCTCGGAGCATAATATCCTGAAGGATCTGGACACCGCACTGGTATCGATGGAGAAGGTAGACGAGGCATTCAACCACATCCGTTCCGTTGACTTCAGCGCCTACTATCGTGATACGATCTATACCAATACGGAACTGGGGATCGCAAAGGAATACGTCGGTGTGGAGATACTGCCCGACATTATCCTGATGCCTAACATGGGAATCAGGGGTGTTATGTGGCAGGAGATCGAAGGCCGCAAGCGCACTACGCCTTCCCGCATGATGGTCTCCATCTTCCAGATGGAGGACCTGACCAATATCTTCATCCGGCTGACGGCAGATTTCCGTTGGGAAATGTGCAAACGTATCCAGGGTCCGAGATGGAACGATGTGACGGAACCTTCCCTGACCAGCGAATACTTCGACTATATTCAGTTTTATAAGAAAAATCATGAACTGTCTACCGATGCCAAAGAGAAGATCAAGCTTGCCATGCAGAAGGCAAAGAACAGCTTCAAGGAGATGTTTATCAGAGACTACGAGTCCTGGGTGCTCTATGAGGGCGCAGGCTCTCCGCGTTTAAATAAGATCGCCCGCTCGATCCTTTTCACCTACTGTCCTTTTTCCAGGGAGCTGCGCGATACCCTGAAGGCAAATCCGCTGTATAAAGAGACTATGGAGTGCTATGACGTGAAGCAGGGGCAGCGTCTCCACCACCTGAACAATCTTCTGCAGAAGATCAAGAACTCAGGGGCGGCGGTTCCGCCAGAAATCCAGGCACAGAAAGATTTTCTTGAATTTTAAGAGCGAAATTTTCCATCCGGGACAGCGCTGCACATGCACTGTCCCGGATCTGCTTTTATTCCGAATCCATGCTGCATTCCCGCAGCACCTCCTCGAATCTCATCGTGCCCCCAAACAGATCAAGAGCGCTGCCCACCGTCACGTGCACCCTGTCCCTTCCCAGCTGCTTTAAGGTCCGCAGATCCTCGAAGCTGTGCACGCCGCCCGCGTAGGTCACGGGAATCTTGCCCCAATTTCCCAGAAGCACCGCCAGATCCTTCTCTATGCCGTTTGCCTTTCCCTCCACATCCACCGCATGTACCAGAAATTCGTCGCAATATTGCGCCAACTCGTCAAGAACCTGCGCTGTCAGCTCTACCTTCGTATATTTCTGCCATCTGTCGGTTACAATAAAGTAACGACCTTCTCTTTTCCGGACACTCAGATCCAGTACAAGATGCCGCCTGCCGATCCTTTTTATCAGATTATGCAAATGATCATAATGAATCTGGCCGTCCCGAAAAACATAAGAGGTGACGATCACGTGGCTTGCCCCGGCATTCAAAAATTCCCAGGCATTCTCAGGCGTCATGCCGCCGCCCACCTGCAGACCGCCCGGATATGTCAAAAGCGCGTCAAGAGCCTGTCTCTTAGTCTCCTCATAATACGCGGATTCGACAGAATTTAATATTATGATATGTCCGTTTCTGATCTGATATTCGCGATACAGCCTGGCATAAAATGCCGCATCCTGCTTCGAGACATAATTTTCCACAGCCTCGTCGTTTTTATCCTTTAGGCTCCCGCCCACGATCTGCTTCACAGAGCCGTTATGAATGTCGATACAAGGTCGAAATTCCATTTGCCACACCCTTTCTTCCTGATTTTCTCATCAAATCGCCCATGCATATTTTATTTTCTAACAGGCATAATAACACAAGAGCAGCTGTTTTTCAAAAGCAGACTGCCGCAAACAAAACATTTTATAAAAAATGCTCAAAAATAAAAAATGCATCAGAATGGAGGAAATTATGAAAAGAATAAGAACATTGTTACTTGTTTCTCTCATGACGCTTTCCATCGCGGCGCTGACCGCCTGCGGAAGAAATAATGACGCTGTGGACAATGGCAACGGCAATGGAAGCACCACTGAATCCGGCGTCAACAACGACGCCAATACAAACGGCACCACCGACACCAACAATGATGCCAATACAAACGGTACCACCGGAAGCACATCTTCGGGAACTACAAATAACAACACGACCGGCAGCGGAGCTGCGACAAACAATACAGACTCAAATGCAAATGTCAACGATGTAACCGCCGGAGACATGAATGACGGCGACTCTGTATTGGATGATATGGGTGATGCCGTTGACGATGTAGGCAATGCCGCTTCCGACATCATCGACGATGCCGCAGACGGTGTCGAAAATGCAGTAGACGACATGACCGGATCAAACGACAACACAACTAACAATACTACAGGCAATTCCAAAAGATAATATCCCATAAAAGGGCGCGGATACGGTAACAGGCGGCAAGTCAGTCTGCCGCCTGCGTATCTCCTATCTCTCTATGATCGTACCGTCTCTATAAGCCTGTAAGAGCTCTTCTAACTGGTGGATCGTCTCCCGCAGCTCCGCGCCGATATCGGTATCGGCAATCTTCTGTCGCAGCGTAGTCGTTTCCAGAATGACCGAATCGGAAAAAATATCCGACTCGTGAAGGATCGCAGATTCCGTGGATTCAAAAGGCTCATGCGCGACCAGACGCATCCCGTAAGAATTGACTACCAGCGTATAGCCGGCGATACCTGTCTTATCCTGATACGCCTTGGAAAAGCCGCCATCGATAATGAGCAGTTTACCGCCGCATTTGATCGGCGATTCCCCTTTCTTGCGCTCCACAGGCACATGCCCGTTCACGATATGAGAGTGCTTCTCATCCAGACCAAACTCTCTTAAGATCTTCTCAATGACTTCTTCCTTGTCCAATAACCGGTAATAACTGTTCTTGGTCTCCTTCTGGATCTCCTTATCCTCCGTAAAATACCGTTCAAAGGTTGCCATTTTGTCCTTGCCGTAGACCGGAGAATTGGGGCCTGACCAGATATACCACATGATATCCTGCCCCTTCAGCTTATCCCGCAGGTTGTTGGAGTAATATCCTTTCCTGGCATAATGCTCCAACACATCATAAAGTTCCTTGCCGCTGTACTCTTCCCCGTACACATTCACCTTCTTGAAATTGCCTTCCTCATCCATGGGCACACAGCCATGATAGAGCAGGTTGGAATTGTATACCTTATACAATCCTCCTTTGGAAAAAAGGAATCTCACATGCTTCTGCAGCTTCTCGCACTTCACGAATCCATGCCGGATCCGCTCCATCACCTGTTCCTCCTCCGGTGTCAGTTCATACGGTTTATCCCTGTCGACCGTCGGGAAATCAACATCCTTCATCGGATAAGCAGTCCCGTCAATGGTTATCGTCTTATTCTCGTAATCGATATGCTCAAACAAAAGTCGGTCCTGCATACCAAATTCAGGTCTTCGCATAACGATCTGCCCCTCCAGCTTAAACTGGATGATGGCAATCGCCTTGTGCATCTTCATGTCAAGGCTTAAATCCTTAGTGTCATATTCCGTATTATATCTGATCGCAAAAGCGCTGCAATCCGTATGCTTGTACGTCTCCAGTGCAAACGTGGCAAGCGGGATCAGATTGATGCCATACCCCTCCTCCAACGTATCCAGATTGCCATATCTGGCAGCCACCCTGATCACATTGGCGATACAGGCAAGATGTCCGCTTGCGGCGCCCATCCATACGATATCATGGTTCCCCCACTGTACATCCACCGAGTGATAATTACACAACGTATCCATGATCACATGCGGACCCGGCCCTCTGTCAAAAATATCTCCCACGATATGCAGATGGTCTATGACAAGCTGCTGGATCAGATTGCTGAGCGCCACGATAAACTCCTGCGCCCTGCCGATCCGGATAATCGTATGTATGATCTCATTATAATAAGCTTCCTTATCCTGGATCTCCGCCTTTTCCGTGATCAGTTCCTCGATGATATACGAGAAATCCTTCGGCAGCGCCTTACGCACTTTAGACCTTGTATATTTGGAGGAAACACGCTTCGTAATCTGTACCAGTCTGTGCAGAGTGATCTTATACCAGTCCTCAATGGAACTCTCATCCTCTTCTCTTAGCACGATATCAAGTTTTTCTCTCGGATAATAGATCAGCGTTGCCAGACTTTTCTTATCTTTGATACTTAAGGTATTGCCAAACTCCTCATCGATCTTTCTCCGCACAGATCCGGAACCGTTCTTCAGAATATGGTTAAACTGTTCATACTCCCCATGGATATCCGTCATGAAGTGTTCCGTCCCCTTCGGCAGATTCAAAATGGACTGCAGATTGATGATCTCTGTCGATGCCGCCGCGATCGTCGGATATTGTCTGGAAAGGCTTTTCAAATATTTCAATTCAAGATCGTCCATATTTACCTCTATTCTCGCTCCCTCTTAGCGCACTAACTATACCATTATGGTAGAGTTTGCTTGTAATATCAGCCAATCACAGCGCTCATATCGTACATGCCAGCCGGTTTTCCGGCCAGGAACTTGGCCGCCTGCACGGCGCCCTTACCGAATACCGCCTTGGAATAAGCCCGGTGTGAGAAAGTGACTACCTCATCGGCTCCCGCAAAGATCACGTCATGATCCCCCACGATCGTACCGCCTCTGACCGCGCTGATCCCGATCTCTTTCTTCGCCCTGCATTCTCTCACCTGACTCCTGTCATACACATACTGATAGGCACCCTCCATTTCCTCGTTGATGGAGTCCGCAAGCGCCAGCGCCGTTCCGCTGGGCGCATCCTTTTTCAGATTATGGTGCTTCTCCACGATCTCAATATCGAACCCCGCTCCGGCAAGAACGCCGGCCGCTTCCTTTAACATCTTGAGGAGCAGATTGATTCCCAGAGACATATTAGCCGATTTAAGGATCGCCACCTTCTTCGACGCCTCCTCCACAGCCGTAAGCTGTTCCTCTGATAATCCCGTCGTGCACAACACACAGGGCAGATCCTTCTCGACACAATAAGCAAGCAGCGCATCCACCGCCGGTGCGGCGCTGAAATCAATCACCACATCCGCCTCCACATCACACATGCCAATCTCCCGGAATACCGGATAGGAATTGGTCAGCCCGTCAAAGGCATCGATGCCCGCCACGATCTCAATCTGTTCATCCGCCGCGATCAATCCCGAGATCGTCTGTCCCATTTTACCATTACAGCCGTGCATGATTGCTCTTACTTTCTCTTCCATCCTTACCTCCTCTATCCCTGTCTCTTTCTTCTTTTGATAAAAAAGAATGCTTCGCATTCCTATAAAGTGATAAAGAGAAGTGTCTGCCAAGCGCAGACACTCCCAATTATAAAATACCGTAATTTTGCATCGCTGCCTTCAGCACTTCCAGATTCCCGGGTTCCATCTCCGACAGCGGCATGTGAGTCGGGCCTACTTCCCTTCCCATCAGGTTAAGAGCTGCCTTGACCGGGATCGGATTGACCTCACAAAACAGCGCGTCGCACAATTCGATCGCCCGCAGCTGCTCCTTCATGCTTCCCTCGATATCTCCGTCAAAATACTTCTGGCAGATGTCATGAACCTGTCCCGGCGCCACATTGGACAGCACGGAGATGACTCCTTTGCCGCCCAGAGAAAGAAGCGGCACGATCTGATCGTCATTGCCGGAATAAAGATCCAGCTTATTGCCTGCCAGCGCCATCAGACGCACCACCTGTCCGATATTGCCACTGGCTTCCTTGATTCCCACGATATTGCTGACTTCCGAACACAATCTCACGACGGTCTTAGGCTGAAGGTTACATCCGGTCCTGCTCGGCACATTGTATAAGATGATCGGCAGTTCCACGGAATCCGCGATCCTCTTGAAATGTTCAAACAATCCCTTCTGTGTCGCCTTATTATAGTAAGGCGTCACAAGAAGCAGCCCATCCGCACCATATTTCTCCGCTTCGGTTGACAGATAAACCGCTGTTTTGGTGCAGTTTGAACCGGTTCCCGCCACTACAGGCACCCTGCCATGCACCTTCTCCACACAGAACCTGATCAGATCCAGATGCTCCTCATGTGTCAATGTGGAAGCCTCTCCCGTAGTCCCACAGACAATAATGGCATCTGTACCTCCCGCGATCTGCTCTTCCACGAGCTGTTCGAACTTCTCGTAATTGATGTTGCCGTCCTCATGAAATGGTGTCACGATCGCCACACCCGCTCCCTTAAAAATAGCCATACACACCCTACCTTTCCGCTCTGCAATAAGCAAAGCTGACCGCACAAGGGTCAGCTTCAACTCTCACCTGCCTGATAGCGCCCCATCGATCCGATGACAGTCATACAGTTCTTCACTGCACGCCCAAGGTAAAAATTAGCAGGTAACTTTCCCTTTCGGCGCTTTCCCCTTTCAGAGTTCTTCTCCCGTGCCTGCCACATCCAAAATCCTACTGATGAAAAGCGCAACCTCTATCAATTCCATTCTCTATAATTATGATTATCTTAGCACTGCACCATAAATCTGTCAATAGCGCGTTTATTCCCATATCTTAAACTGCATGGTCTCAACCTTCGTGACTTCATCCGCCAGCACGCAGACCTCATCATTCAAAGTAATACCCGTCATAATGATATCCATCTCCTCCGGTTTCGCCGAAAGCAGGGATTTCAATTCATCTACCGTAATGATTTTCTTGTCGATCAGCCCCAGTACCTCATCCAGGATCAAAAGGGAGCATTCTCCTGTATACAACACCTTCTTCGCAAAATTAAGTCCGTTACGGATGTTCTGCCACTCCTCCGTCTTACGTTCCTCGGAAAGATCTACATAGTCTTCGATGGATTTCTCGAAGCGAAATATCTTGATCTCCGGCTCCAACCGCTTCACAAATTCCGAATCGGTCAGACCCCGTCCCTTCAAAAACTGGATGATCACTACATACTCTCCCCGACACGCCGTCTGTACTGCCCGCCCGAGCGCCGCCGGAGATTTTCCATGACCTTCTCCACTGTAGATCTGAATCACGCCTTTTCTCATATTGAACTCCTTATAGCCATTGCTGCCCACGAAGCTGCCTGCAGCAACGGTCAATTTCCCTGTCTTATGTCGTACGTTCTCACATTTTTATTTATTTATCATAACACAATCCATTCATCCATGCAACTTATTGTTTATTTTGACTGTAACGGCCATGAAATAATTTATAGTCCTTCTATTCCTCCTCGACCATTTCAAGCTTACTGACGGAAACCTCATATGCCACTCTTCGCTCAAGCTTATCCTCGGATAATTTCTTCATATATTCTCTGCTCTGGATCCTCCCCCAGATCGCGCAGCGGCTCCCGACTTCAAAGTTACTTGCAAACCGTGCATTTCTTCCCCAGCAAATACATGGTATGTAGTCCGATTTTCCATAGGGTCTGTTCACTGCCAGCAGCAGATCCGCTATCTCCCGTCCCAGAGGAGTCTTGCGGTAAATAGGCGCCTTACAGATGTAACCGTCCAGAAAGATCTGATTTGTCTTTGCGTTTTCGCTGATCTCTTCTACAAATTCGATCTCTCTTGCGAACACCGATAAAACCAGCCTGTTCTTTCTCTCTTCATGTCTGTTATAGGAGCGGAACTGCCCGGTGATGCAGATCTTCATTCCCTTGTAATCGTCCGTAACGTCCAAAAGACGCTCGGAAACCATTACCGGAATGACGTCCGTGGAATCGCTGAGACGATCCACGCTGATATCTACCATGTAGAATCCCTCTCCGAAAATCTCGTGACTGAAAGTAAAATCGCTTACGATCTCCCCCATAATGGCCACCTGGTTGTTTTCAATAACCTTATCTGTCATGTTTTTCTCCCTTCTGCCTGTGAATTACCGGAATTTATGATTCCGTTTTGTATTGTATTATCAATATATAGGAAATGCGACGAAATTAGAACTGTCAGGCATCGCAGAAAACCGCATCATTTTGCGGCAATTTCCTAAATACGGCAAAGCCTCCCTTGTTTTTCTTCCATACTTACCTCTGCGTGGATATTGCCGGCTATGCCCGCAATCCCCTGAATGTGCAATGGAAGTTTACTTCCAAACTTGCAAGATGGAAAAGCAAGTGATATAATGAGCAGGCTTTAGAGAAATACAGGTAAGGTTTAATGAGAAAGGCATGGTAGAACATGAAGCAGACCAGAGAAGATA
Source organism: uncultured Lachnospiraceae bacterium (assembly GCA_947564645.1). Taxonomy (GTDB): domain Bacteria; phylum Bacillota; class Clostridia; order Lachnospirales; family Lachnospiraceae; genus UBA3282. The sequence goes on along the minus strand of CANOCU010000002.1, from coordinate 130,964 downwards.
TAAGAAATATAGCGATCATCGCCCACGTCGACCACGGTAAGACAACGCTGGTGGATGAGCTGTTGAAGCAGAGCGGCGTTTTCAGAGAGAATCAGGAAGTGGCGGAACGGGTCATGGACTCCAATGATATCGAGAAGGAGCGGGGTATCACGATCCTGTCCAAGAATACGGCCGTCATGTACAAGGACGTAAAGATCAATATCATCGACACCCCCGGCCATGCGGACTTCGGCGGAGAAGTGGAGCGTGTGCTCAAGATGGTAAATGGCGTGATCCTCGTAGTGGACGCCTTCGAGGGACCGATGCCGCAGACAAAATTTGTCCTGAAGAAGGCTCTCGAGCTGAATCTTTCTGTTATCGTATGCATCAACAAATGCGACCGCCCCGAAGCCAGGCCCATCCAGGTAGTCGATGAAGTACTGGAACTGTTCATGGATCTTGATGCCAACGACGAACAGCTTGACTGTCCTTTCGTCTATGCATCCGCCAAAACCGGAACTGCAAGCACCGAGCTTACGGTAAAGGGCCGTGACATGACCCCTCTCTTCGACACGATCCTGGAACACATTCCGGCGCCGGAGGGAGACCCTGACGCGGGCACACAGGTACTGGTAAGCACCATCGACTATAACGAATATGTAGGACGGATCGGTGTCGGCAAGGTAGACAACGGAACCGTAAGGGTGAATCAGGAAGTAGTCATCGTCAATCACCACGATCCCGATAAGATGCAGAAAGTGAAGATCAGTAAGCTGTATGAGTATGACGGCCTGAACAAAGTGGAGGTAAAAGAAGCGGGCATCGGTTCCATCGTGGCTATCTCCGGAATCTCTGATCTTCGTATCGGCGATACGCTGTGCTCCCCCGAAGACCCGCGCCCCATTCCTTTCCAGAAGATCTCCGAGCCGACAATCGCCATGCACTTTATCGTCAACGACTCTCCTCTCGCCGGACAGGAAGGCAAATATGTCACCAGCCGCCACATCAGAGACCGGCTGTTCCGCGAATTGAATACCGATGTTTCCCTGCGCGTGGAAGAGACTGATACAACGGAAACCTTCAAGGTATCCGGCCGCGGCGAACTTCATCTGTCCGTCCTGATCGAGAATATGCGACGTGAAGGGTATGAATTTGCGGTCAGCAAGGCCGAGGTACTGTATAAGACTGACGAAAACGGCAAAAAGCTCGAACCCATGGAATTATGTTATATCGATGTTCCGGAAGAATTCTCCGGAACGATCATCGAGAAATTAAGCCAGCGCAAAGGAGAACTGCTGAATATGGGAATGTCCTCCGGCAGCTACAGCCGCCTGGAGTTCTCCATCCCCTCCCGCGGGCTGATCGGTTACCGCGGTGAGTTCATGACCGATACCAAAGGCAACGGCATCATGAATACGATTTTTGACGGCTACGGCCCCTACAAAGGGGATATCCAATACCGCAAACAGGGATCCCTGATCGCCTTTGAAGCCGGCGAAGCCATCACCTACGGGCTTTTCAACGCCCAGGAACGGGGTACTCTCTTCATCGGTCCCGGCACGAAAGTCTACTCCGGAATGGTCGTTGGACAAAACGGACGTGGGGAAGATATCGAGCTGAATGTCTGTAAGAAGAAACAGCTGACCAATACCCGCTCCTCCAGCGCTGACGAAGCGCTTCGCCTCACGCCTCCCAAGATCTTAAGTCTGGAACAGGCATTGGAGTTTATCGATACCGACGAATTGTTGGAAGTGACCCCGAAGACGATCCGCATCCGCAAGAAGATCCTGGATCCCACTTTAAGAAAAAGAGCCGCCATCTCGGCCGCCGCAAAGAAATAGACACTTATCCCCGTTGAGATCAGAGCCAACGGGGATTTTCTTGCTTGTGCCCCCTTTCATCCCAGGCACAGATGCTTTACGCAAAAGCGGGCGCAAGTGGTCTCTTTTGATACTTATATGCCAAGCACGAGTGTCGCTATCCTGAAATAGATCAGCAGCGAGATTGCATCCACGATCGTAGTAATGAACGGACTTGCCATGACCGCCGGATCCATGCCGATCTTCTTGGCAAGCATTGGCAGCGTAGAGCCTACTACTTTGGCGACGACCACCGCCATCAATAACGTCACACAGACTACAAACGCCACCCGCATCCCCACTCGGTCGAACGCGAGCAGCTTCACGTAATTGCAGACCGCCAGCGTCAGGCCGCACAGAGCTGCCGTACGGATCTCCTTCCAGACTACCTTCGCCCAATCGCCGAATGCGATCTCATCCAGCGACAGACCACGGATAATGATAGCGCTCGCCTGTCCGCCCGCATTACCACCGGTGTCCATCAACATGGGGATAAACGCCGTTAAGACCACATACCTGCTCAGCGCGCTCTCGAAAGAAGTAATGATACTGCCCGTAAAAGTGGCGGATATCATCAACAGCAGAAGCCAGGGGATCCTTTTCTTAAAGGCCTCGAAGACAGACATTCTCAGATACGGCTTGTCGGAAGGCATCACGGCCGCCATCTTCTCGATATCCTCCGTCGTCTCCTCCTCCAGAATGTCCACCACGTCATCCATAGTGATAATGCCGATCAGCCTGTCCTCGTTATCCACCACCGGCATGGCCGTGAACTCATACTTCCTGAACATTCTGGCAACCTCTTCCTGATCCATCAGCGTATGCAAAGAGACCACGTTCCTGTGCATCATATCCCCGATCACGGCATCCGGATCGCTTAAGAGCAGATAGCGAAGGCCGACGGTTCCCACCAGAGTTCGCTTATTATCCAGCACATAACAGATATTGATCGTCTCGCTGTCCAGTCCCACTTTACGGATCCGTTCGATAGCCTGCGCCACCGTATAATGTTCCTTCAGATCCACATACTCCACCGTCATGATACTGCCTGCCGAATCCTCCGGATAGCGCATCAGATGGTTGATTGCCTGCCTGGTCTCAGGATCCGTGTTGGCGATCAGTCTTTTCACAATATTCGCCGGCATCTCTTCCATCAGTTCCTTGGCGTCATCGGACATCATGTTGTTGATGATGTTGGCTGCATCCTTATCAGACAGTGAAGTGATCACGGACTGCTGAAATTCGATCTCCAGATAAGAAAAGACATCTGCCGCAATATCCTTGGGAAGGATCCTGAAGACCTTGACAATCTCCTCTCCGTCCATGTCTTCCAGATAGTCCGCAATATCCGCATCGTTTAACTCCTGCACCACCTGTCTTAACCTGGTATACTGCCCTTTCTGCAGCAGTTCCCGTATATCTTCCGCCCCGAAGTCCTCATAGTTCTCATACGATTCCCTCTCCCGACTGTCTGCCGCTTCTCTTATTTCTTCTCTGGTCATGCTCATCTTCACCCTCCTTTCTGTGCCGCCGTCTGTGATCCGCCGGTCTTTATCAGTCAGTAACTTTCATCCAGAAACCATCCCTTATGCCAGAAAATAGCAGGCCTCCGAAACCGTAATCTGCGCTCTGCCCGCAGTGACCTGTGTCACCTCATGCACTATGACATCTTTATCCTCATAAGGAACTCTGATCTTTACGCTCACCTGCTCTGCATAAGCAGCCTCTGCGGAAATCCCCCGTTGTCCTAACAGATACTGTATCTTACCGATACCATTATAATCCGTGATCAAATCGATTTCATACCCGTACTGCATCGTGCGCACATCACTGGCTGCCAGGCCGGCCTGCGCCGCCTTCGTATAGGCACGCACCAGTCCCCCCGTTCCAAGCAGAACACCGCCGAAATACCGGGTCACCACTACCACCAGATTCCGGATCCCGGAATTTAGAATAACTTCCAGAATTGGCCTGCCCGCCGTCCCCGCCGGCTCACCGTCATCCGAAAATCTTACCGTCTGTGCATTCTCTCCCAAAACATACGCATAACAGTTATGTCTCGCATCCCAGAATTGCTTCTTCCGGGCTTCGATAAATGCGAGGGCTTCCTCCTCTGTTGCGGCAGCCGCAGTCTGCGCGATAAAACGGGATTTCTTCTCCTCTACCTCGCCTGTGCCCCCGCAGGTTATGACCTTATATGGTTCCAGTCGTTGTTCGGATCTCATATGCTGTAAGAATCGCTCCCTTCCCTGCCCTGCTCAACTGCAGTATGCGCAGATACTCTTTGTATTATCTCATTTCAAAGAAATACCGTCAAGCCACTGATCAACCTGCGACAGCGTGGTATAAAAATGTATAGAATTGTGAACAATTCTTAATATAAAATGAAAATCCTTTATTTGCCAGAAGATCTTTGCTATAATGTATAAGGCTATTTATGCCTTACCATTTAATATTTTATCAGCAAAAATCCTGTGAGGGGGCATATAAACCTAAGGAGGAGTATCATGAATTATGGAAAAAAGGGTGTCCGTAAGAGACAGCAGACACTCCACTCTAAAGCAACCAAATGGGGAAAGAAGATCGGTTTTGCTTTTATACAGCTCTGCCTGCTTGCCGTCATCGCTGTCGCGATCATCGGCGCCAGCGCAGGAATTGGCGTTTTCAAAGGGGTACTTGCCAGCGCCCCCGACATGAGCAACATCGATGTAACACCCACCGGCTTCTCAACCTTTGTGTATGATATTGAGAACAATCAGACGGCCAAGCTGGTCTCTACCGATTCCAACCGCATCCCGGTCTCCATCGATATGGTGCCCAAGGATCTGCAGAACGCCTTTATAGCGGTCGAGGATTCCCGCTTTTATACCCACAACGGTATCGATATCAAGGGAATCTTCCGCGCCGGAATCATCGGTCTGCAGAATGTATTGAAGGGCGGCCATTTCACGGAAGGTGCCAGTACGATCACACAGCAGCTGCTCAAGAATAACGTCTTCACGGACTGGACCACCGAGGATTCCTTTGCCGACCGGCTGAAACGTAAGATCCAGGAACAGTACCTTGCCCTGGAACTGGAGAAGGTCATGGACAAGGACACGATCCTGATCAACTATATGAATTCCATCAACCTGGGCCAGAACACGCTGGGTGTCCAGGCGGCTTCCATGCGCTATTTCAACAAACCGGTCAGCGATCTTAATCTGTCGGAGTGCGCGGTCATCGCGGGGATCACACAGAATCCCTCCCGCTATAATCCCATCACGCATCCGGAGGAGAACGCGAAACGCCGGGAGAAAGTGCTCAAAGATATGCTTGATCAGGGATATATCTCCCAGGAACAGCGCGCGGAGGCTCTGGCGGACGATGTCTATTCCCGCATCCAGGTCGCAGATTCCGAGAACGATGATTCTACCGTCAATACATATTTCGTAGATGCACTGACGGATGATATCCTGGAAGACCTGATCGCTGCCGGTTACAATGAGACCCAGGCATATACCCTGCTCTACAGCGGCGGCCTGAAGATCTATTCCACACAGGATCCCAAGATCCAGAAGATCTGTGACGAAGCGTTTGCAGACGAAAGCAATTTCCCTGCCAATACAAAATGGTATCTGAACTATGAACTGACGATCGAGAAGAGCAATGGCGACAGGGAGAATCACAGTACGGAAATGTTCCGCACTTACTGGCGCGAGAATCGTTCCGCCAATTATAACCTGATCTACACTTCTCAGGAAGAAGCCTATCAGGATATCGAATTATACAAGGAAGCGGTCATGACTTCCGGCGACAAAGTATTCGGTGAAAACGTCAGCCTGACGCCGCAGCCTCAGGTATCTTTAGTCGTAGCCGATCAGAGTACAGGATATGTTGTCGCCATGGAAGGCGGCCGGGGCGCCAAGCTGGGCAGCCGTACCCTGAACCGTGCGACTGATACCGCAAGACAGCCCGGTTCCACCTTTAAGGTCGTTTCCACTTATGCACCGGCTCTTGACAGCGCCGGCCTGACACTGGCTACCGTCATGAATGATGCACCCTTTAACTATGCGGACGGACGCCCGGTCGCCAACTGGTACGGCGAAGCTTACAGAGGCCTTTCCTCTCTCCGGACAGGAATCGCACAATCCATGAACATTGTCGCCGTCAAGACTCTGACCCAGATCACTCCCAGGCTCGGTTTTGATTATCTGACTAACTTCGGTTTTACCACATTGGAGGAAAACAAGGAGATCAACGGTAAGATTTATTCCGATATCCAACAGGCACTTGCCCTGGGCGGTATCACCAACGGCGTTACCAACGAAGAACTGAATGCCGCTTATGCCTGCATCGCAAACGGCGGCACCTATATCAAACCCAAGCTCTATACAAGGGTCGTTGACCACGACGGGAATATCATTCTGGACAACACGACGCCACAGTCCAGACAGGTTATTAAGGAGACTACCGCCTTCCTTTTGACGGATGCCATGGTGGATGTTGTCACTAGCGGCACCGGCGGTTCCGTTAATTTCGGCGGTATGGCCATTGCCGGAAAGACCGGTACCACATCCGATTACAATGACGTATGGTTCTCAGGCTACACACCATACTATACGGCCACAACCTGGGCCGGATTCGACAACAACGTCAAACTGTCCGGTGATGAGAAGAACCTGGCCAAGAAGCTCTGGCGCGCCGTTATGTCCAAGATTCATGAGGAGCTGCCCAGCCAGTCCTTCTCGGTTCCTTCCGGTATCGTGACCGCGACAGTCTGTGCCCGCTCCGGAAAGCTGCCGATAGAGGGACTGTGCAACGGTACCATGCGCACGGAATATTTTGCCGAAGGCACCGTTCCGACGGCAACCTGCGATGTGCATTATTCCGGTCAGATCTGCCAGTACTGTAATCTGCCGGCTTACGAAACCTGCCCGTTCAAATCAGAAGGTGTTATGGAACTGACTCCGGTGGAGGATATCTCCCTGCAAAGCGGCTCTTCCGCCGCCTCGGGTCAACCGGCACCACCACAGCCCACGGAGACTACGGCGGAAGACGGAAGCGTCATACAGGCGCCCGCCGCTCCCATGAACATGTGCCCTCATAGCCCTGAGTTCTTCGCCAATCCGGACTGGGAAGCTGTCGTCAACGGACAGCGGGCCGAAATGGAACAAAGGGCCATTGCCGCGCAGCAGGCTGCCCAACAGCAGCAACAGGAGGCTGCGCCGCCACCGGAACAATAAGCCCGGAAGTAGATAAGGAAAATAGCAACACCCCCGCAGATCAGTCAAAGATCCGTGGGGGCTGTTTTATTCAATCCCTTTTCGTTTCGATATGTTCTGATATCCCGGTCATTTACATCTGTCCCTGTCTCCTAAAAGCCGGCTCTGCAGCAATCGAAGATTCATCTTCCACATGACATGATCAGCATGTATTTCCGGAGCTTCTGCATTCTTTGCACTTTTCCGGCTTTCGGGCGAAAGCGCCGACTGGATATAGTAACTGTCCATGCCCACACTGGCAGCCCCTGCGATATCATCATATCTGCTGTTGCCGATCATCAAAGACTCCTCCGGTTTCAATCCGAACCGCTCAAGCAGAATACGGAAAAATCTCTCATCAGGCTTCTTACATCCATGGTCGGAAGAAATCTGCACGCCGTCAAAAAGATCATAAATTCCCAGATAGCGCATCTCATACTCCGTAAAGGTACGCTGCGCATTGGAGAGCAGATAGACCTTCTTTCCGGCTGCTTTCAACGCGGTCAACAATTCTTTCGCATGTGCATAGAGACGGATATATTTCACCGAACAGGCCCTAAACATCTGCGCAGTATGGAATACGAGCGTCTGATCCGGCACGATCCCACGATCCGTATAAAGTTCACAAAACACATCGTCATACAAGATCTCAGGATAGCCCTCATATCCATACTTTACGGCATATTCCTCCCTGCTATGCCTGTCCTTACTGCTCACCGACGCCAAATAAGCCTGATGCAGCTCTTCCGGTTCATACTGTGCACCGTAATAACCATAGAACAGACTCATATGCTCCCACAGGCGCCTGTCATCCTCATCCACGTCGATATCTACCAGTGTACCGTATAAGTCAAAAATATAGTTGCGATAGTCTTTCATATGTTCCTCCATTCTTTCTTATAGCGGGAAAAGTCCAAATCCATGCATAAAGAAAAAGCCTGAAAAATCCAGGCTTTTGATCAGCTGCTGACGGGAATCGGACCCGTGACCTCCGCACTACCAATGCGACGCACTACCGACTGTGCTACAGCAGCATCTTGGTGATAATCATTCCTCCAATCACCGTTGTATAGTATAGCACAGGCATTTCCGTCTTGTCAAGCACCATAAATCTGATTTTCTGACTCATTTTCTGACTCATTTTTTACTGATTGATCTCATCATCCTGCCTGACAATACTGATATGCATCACTCCTTTAACTGCTGCCATATTTTTCTGCAGGGAACCATATGTCTCTTCAGAACGCCTCATAGACCTGTCGGAAACTTCATAAATATATTCGCTGGCGCCATCCTCCACTGAAACATTATGCACACGCAGAAGGGCACGTCCCGCGTACAATTCTTCCATCTTCTCCTCGATCTCTTCCTGTGCCTCGCTGCTGCCATTGATCATGACCATGATCCTCTCATTGTTGCGCACAAAGCCAAACAAAAGAAGGAAAGCAAAAATAGCGGCTGACCCGATCGCTGCGATCATATAGTCGGATACGCCGCAGCAGATCCCCACTGCTATCGTCCAGAAAATATACGCCGTATCTCTCGGATCTTTGATCGCCGTACGAAACCTGACGATCGACAAGGCCCCTACCATACCCAGCGACAAAGCGATATTATTGCCGATCACATTCATTACCAATGTCGATATAAGCGTCAACATCACAAGTGATACGTTAAAGCGCTCACTATAGACCGCCCCCGAATGAGACACTCTATACGAAATGTAGATCAGACATGCCAGAATCGCCGCAGCAGCGAAATTAAGGATCATCTCCTCTAGCGTCAGGCCCTCTGTCGTATTTACCAGGCTTTCATATAACAGTTCTTTCATCTTATGTCCTCTCTTTCCCTGTTCAAGTACAGAGTCCTAACGTTTAGTGATCATCCGTGAACGGCAGTACTTGCTGCCAGACACAGGTACTCTCTCACACCAGTTTAACTCATTTTTGATATAAGTAAACAAAAAACCGTTGAATTTTACTTCCATCGTGTTTTCCATTGCCCCGCTGACGGGGTACAATATCAGATTGCTGTCGAAAATATCGAGATTACTTTCCCCCGAACGAAGTCTCATATCAAATGTAACCCTTATGTCATTATGTTCCAGATAATACGCAAATCTGTCATACTCTACCACGCATTTCGGGCGGTAGCATTTTCGCGTCATAAACGTGTAGAGCCATAAAGCCAATTCTTCCTGGCGATTCCTCAAGATCTCATACCGCCCACAGATCATCTGCCGTGCTTCCTCTCTGCTCAAAAGAAGAGACCTCTTTCTCTGCGAAGTCCCTCTCTTCTGCTTTAATTCCAGTTTCGCGCTCCCCTGTTCCTTACCATAAATGCGGAGACGTATTTTCTGTCGTTCGTTATATCCTCCTGCCTTATCTTCGTAATCAGTATCAAAAGGCGTATCAAAATACAGCGAACGAACCATATAACCATTTTTTCCGTTATGAGGATCACTCTTCATAAGCGGCGCCAGTCTCTGCTTTAACCGGGAAATCTCATAAGGATCCACCTTGTATTTCAGTTCTTTTCTGCTTACATCCAGCATACCGGATCTCTTCCTTTCATGCTCTTACATCCACAGACCTCTTCCCGCAATATAATAACTCTAATTGTTTGTTGCGATCGCTCTTCTTAATTTGGTCTTGATCCTCTGCAGCGCATTATCGGTAGATTTATCATCCCTGCCAAGCACCTTGGCGATCTGCTGATATCCCATTCCTGTCAGATACAGATCCAGCACCTGCTTTTCAAAACTGCTCAGTTCTCTCTCGATCGTCTGCTCTAACTGTATCACATTCTCTCTGTCTATCACAACGTCCTCCGGACTCTGTCCGGCAACATCCGCAAGCAGATTCACAAGCTCTTCCTCCTCACCGTCGTGATTCTTCCTCACGCTTCCATAGAGGGATACATAGGTATTTAGCGGAATGTGCTTCTGACGCTTGGATGCCTGCACTGCCGTATACATCTGTCGTGAAACACACAGATCTGCAAAAGTAAAAAAACTGGCATCCCTGCCGCTGTCATAATCCCGGAGCGCCTTAAAGAGTCCGATCATTCCTTCCTGGATCAGATCGTCACTGTCGGCACCCAGAATATACATGGACTTTGCCTTACTGCGGACAAGATTTTTATATTTGTTCATCAGGTATTCTGTAATGCCGTCTTCACCGTCCCGCAGCTGCACGATCAATTCTTCATCACTGTAGTTCGTATAATTCTTTTCCATAAGCATCCGTCTATCGAAGTTCCTTTTCCCGTTCTCAATCCTGTGTGACGCTTTCACCGTGCTCGCCCGCATCCTGCAGCTGCACGACGCTTTCCCTAACCGTCAGTATAATTTTCAGAGATTGTCTGTTTTCTCACTGGCTTAAGTTCTTCTTCCTCATAATGCTGCACTAGCCTGGCGGCAAAATGCTCTGCCATGATCTGATAGCCATCGTGATTTCCGTGTACGCCGTCCGGAATATAATCCGCGACCACATTGGCATCATGAGAATCTAAAATATTCGAATTGTATAAGTCTATCACGCTAAAACCATATTCCTTCGCCAGGGTAATGATCACATCCACAAACTTCTGCTGCGGCAACAGGTACTTTCTCTCGCTCATAAGATAATCCTGCAGTACATTCGGCAAGGGCGTCGCAAAAAATATCTCTGTATCCGGATATTTTTCTTTCAGCCCTTTCATCAATTCATTCAAGTCTCCACAGAACGTACGATATGCTCTCTCATCCAGATTACCAAATTCCTTATCCGAAGCGCAGAATCCGTCGTTGGTTCCGCCCATTACAATGATGATATCCGTATCCTCCGGTATCTCCTGATATCGATCCACATAGGCATCCGACCAGTATCTGCCGATAGACGATCCGCCGATCCCAAGATTGTAGACCTCCTTGGCCCCCAACAGCTCTTTCAGCCTCGCCGGATACGCATACTGCTGATATCCTTCCTCTCCTTCCAGATTCGCTGCCGCCGTGATACTGTCTCCCAGACAGGCAATCTTCATCTGTGAAAAGTCCTTCTTATTCTCAGCGATCCGTTCCCGGTCTGCCTGGTTCACCTCCAGCGTCTCTTCCAGGGAAGTGCGAAACAGCCGGCGTTTCTCCAATGACATTTCCTCCTGTTCGTAAATAGTACGCCATTCATCGAACACACTGCTGCCCGTCATGGATCCGTCATAATAATTCACTTCTCCATTTCCTGATATCATTCCATTCCCAGATAACGTTCCATTCCCCGAAACGCCATTAGCAGATACAGAAGCATTACCGAATATCCCGTTACCGGATATGGATCCATTACCAAATACCCCGTTACCGGATATGGATCCATTGCCGGATACCCCATTATCGAATATACCATTAGCAGATACGGATCCATTGCCAAATCTCTCGTTACCGGATATGGATCCATTACCAGATATCCCGTTACCGGATATGGATTCGTTGCCGGATACCGTCTCATCACCCGACGAGACCGGTTCACCGCTTTGTATCCTGACAATAAACCGCTCCAGTTCTTCTTTATCCTCCGCCAGTTCCAGAATCTCCGCCTGCATCTGCGACACGCGGGTCTGCGCCTCCTCATTCCTGGCCATCACCTGCGCCAGCTCCAATTCCTCCTGTTCCCTGGCAAGCCGCTTATTCGTATCGTAGATATCATATGCCTTTAACCCGACAGCTGCTGCCAGAACCGCCGTCAGCATAAATATAAATACTAACAAGATTTCATTCAACTTCTTCATTCATTACACTTCTTCACTAAATTCTATTCTTTCTTTAATTCTTTACTTTATTTAATTCTTTACTTTCTTTAATTCTTTTCTTCCTATAATTCTTTCCTTCCTTTATTTCTCTGCGTTACCCCAACCGCTGTCTCACGATCTCATACGCCAGCACGCCTGCCGCTACGGAGGCATTCAGGGAATCGATATTGCCCCGCATCGGAATGGACGCCGTGAAATCGCATTTCTCTCTCACCAGTCTGCCCACGCCGCTTCCCTCGCTGCCGATCACCAGCCCGATGGGTCCTTTCAGATCCAGGTCATACATCCTCGTGCCGTCCATATCCGCACACACGAACCACAGCCCCTCTTTCTTCAGCTCCTCGATCGTCTGGCCTAAGTTCGTCACCCGGGCCACCGGCGTATAGTTGAGCGCCCCGGCAGAAGCTTTCGCCACCGTCGCCGTCAGTCCCACGGCACGGTTCTTCGGTATGATCACCCCATGAGCGCCCGCCAGGTTGGCCGTACGGATGATCGCCCCCAGATTATGGGGATCCTCTATGCCATCCAGAAGAAAAAGGAAAGGCGCCTCGCCCTGCTCTTTTGCCGCAGATAAAATATCCTCCACCTCCGCATAGGCATAAGCTGCCGCATAGGCGATCACGCCCTGATGTTTCCCCGTCTCGGAGAGCTGATCCAGACGCTCCTTCGTCACATATTTGATTAGACTTCCATGCCTGGCCGCCTCCCGCTTGATGGTCAGCACCGGCCCGTCCTTACAGCCGTCCAGCACATACAGCTTGTCTATCGTCCGGCCGGAACGAAACGCCTCGATCACGGCATTGCGCCCTTCTATTGTAAAGCGCTCTGTCTCGTCTCCCGTTTCCTGCATTTCCACATCATAAGCATTCTGCTTCTTTTCCTCATGACTGTCTTCTTTATGAAACTTTCTGTTACGCATTCTCTTACTGCTTCCTCTCTTCTATTCCGATCGCCTTTCCGGATCTCTCCCAAACCTCCCGAAACCACCATCGGCAGCGTTGTCCTTTCCCTTCTATATCTTCATCCCCATCCTTTTGATCGCTTCCCGGATCAGATAAAGCATCCGCTCCTGCCTGCCCTGCAGGTACAGATAGCCGCACAGCGCCTCCATCCCGGTAGCCTTGCGGTACTCGGTGACAGAGGCATTCTTGGCTGAGGTATAAGATTTGGCGTTGCGCCCTCTGTGATAGACTGCCATCTCCTCCTCCGTCAATTCCTCTTCCAGTGCATCGATCATCCTGGCCTGCACCCTGGCATTCACATAGGACACCGTCTTCCGGTGGAGTTTATTGGCAGAGCTGTTACCCCGCTCCACCACGATCGTCCGGATCACCAGATCATAGATGGCATCCCCGATATAAGCCAGGGTCAGCGGGGAATAGGTGCGGATATCCACCTCTTTGCAGGCAAAATCCCGCTTGATGGCCTCCAGGATCGTTATGCTCTCTTCCATTTCACACCCTCACGCGTATCCTCCAGAATGATCCCCTGCGCCGCCAGCGTATCCCTGATCTCGTCCGCTCTCGCGAAATTCTTCGCCTTTCTTGCTTCCTGCCGCTCTTTGATCAGTTCCTCGATCCGGGCATCCAGGATTTCTTCTTTCTTATCCACGATCAGCCCGCAGATATCGGATAACAGCACGATCTCGTCTTTCACGGTCTGCACAAAAGCCCTGCCGGAGCTTTCCGACACATGGGTGTTGGCAAATTTGACCAGATCAAAGATCGCGGAGATCGCGTCCGCCGTATTAAAATCATCATCCATGGCCGTATCAAACTGCGCAATATATCCCTTCGCCTCTTCCGCCAGCTTCCGCTCTTCTTCCGTCATCTCTTCATCCGGCGCATTTTTCAGAAGGAAATTCAGATTGGCAACACTGGTAACGATCCGGTCCAGGCCGTTCTTGGCCGCCTCCATCAGCTCCGCGCTGAAATTCAGAGGACTCCTGTAATGGGCCGATAGCATGAAGAACCGCAGCACCTGCAGATCATATTTCTCGCTGATGTCCCTGACCGTAAAGAAGTTCCCCTCGGATTTGGACATCTTCTTGTTGTCGATATTCAGAAAGCCGTTGTGCATCCAGTATTTCGCAAATTCTTTGCCGTTGGCCGCCTCCGACTGGGCGATCTCATTCTCATGGTGGGGGAAGATCAGATCCTCGCCGCCCGCATGAATGTCGATCTCATCCCCCAGATACCGCTTGCTCATGACAGAGCACTCGATATGCCAGCCGGGACGTCCTTCACACCAGGGAGACTCCCAGAAGGGCTCCCCCTCCTTCTTCGGTTTCCACAACACGAAATCAAGTGGATCCTGCTTCTGCTCCTCCCCGGACACTAACAGAGAACGGCCGCCGCTGCGCAGATCATCCAGATTCTTGTGGGACAGCTTCCCGTACTGCGCAAAGCTTCTGGTCTTGAAATACACCGTACCGTCTTTGGCCACATAGGCATGATCCTTCTCGATCAGCGTCTTGATCATCTCGATCATGCCTTCAATCTCCTCCGTCGCCTTCGGATGCGTGGTAGCCGGCTTCACGTTAAGAGCCTGCATATCTTTCCTGCACTCCTCGATATAACGCTCGGAGATCACGGAAGGGTCCACCCCTTCCTCATTCGCCTTCTTGATGATCTTATCATCCACATCGGTAAAATTGGAGACATAATTGACCGCATAGCCCTTATGCTCCATGTAACGTCTGGCCGTGTCAAAAACGATCATCGGCCGCGCATTCCCGATATGGATCAGGTTATACACCGTAGGTCCGCACACATACATGCTGACCTTCCCCTCCTCCAGGGGTACGAATTCTTCCTTCTGTCTGGAAAGTGTGTTAAAAATCTTCATCTGCTCTGTCCTCCTGTATGTTCCTTCCAAATGACTTCTTCCGCAGCTCCTTCAGTTCCCGCTCCAGATCGAGCAGCCGGTTCGTCAGTTCCGTGTTGGCCCGCTGCAGGTTCACGATATCCTCCCGCACCGGATCCGGCAGATTCACCTGATCCAGCTCCTCCTGCGGAAAAGACTGATTGTTGCGCTTCACCACCTGGCCGGGCACCCCCACCACCGTGGAACCTGGCGGCACTTCCTTCAGCACCACGCTGCCCGCACCGATCTTGCTGTTATCCCCAATCTTAAAAGAACCCAGCACCTTCGCCCCGGTACTGATCATCACATTGTTGCCGATGGTCGGATGACGCTTGCCCTGTTCCTTGCCGGTTCCGCCCAGCGTCACGCCCTGGTACAGCGTCACATTATCGCCGATCACTGTCGTCTCCCCGATAATGACACCGTTGCCATGATCGATAAAAAAGCCTTTGCCGATCTTGGCGCCGGGATGGATCTCGATCCCCGTCTTTCTGGATCCCTTCTGGGAGATCCATCTGGCCAGAAAATAATGCCTGTGCAGATACATCCTGTGTGCCAGCCGATAATATAACATCACCTTAAAACTGGGATAGAGGAAAACCTCCATGTTAGAATGGATCGCCGGATCCCGCTCGCGGATGATCCTGATCTCTTCTTTCATATTCTGTACAAAACCCATACGATATTCCCTCTTCATTCAACTCCTATAGTTATCGACATTAGAGCTTTCGTCTACTATAAGTCATGATACTGTCTTACCGTCTCCCGCAGCCCGCAGGAGTCAAATACCCCGCCGCAAGCAACGGGGCATCAAGCTTGAAGCGCCCCAAGGGACGGGGTACTCGGTCTACGCTCTGCTCCGGTCCGCACATAGCACCCTCGCGGAAATAAAAATCCGCGGCCTCCGTCCTGCTCCCCCTGGGAAATAGAGACGAAATGATCCGCGGTTCCACTCTACTTAAAGATTGCCCAAAGGCAGTCTTTCACTCTTAACCGGTAACGGGGCTTAGCCGGGCATCTGCCGGACTCCGGGGCGCACTTTCCCATCTCTTACGCAAGAACCGCTTCCAGCCGACGGCGGCTCCTCTCTGCTGCTTCCCAAATGGTACTCTTCCCTTTCCACGTCCATCTGCGTACTGTTCGTTGTCAATCGCAATGTTCGCTTTGTTAAAAACAGTGTGTACAGTATCAATTATTTCTGCTAATAGAATATGCAAAAACAGCGGTTTTGTCAACCAGATTTTAAGATTCCTCGTACCGGACCGTCTCCTTTGTATATTTCCTGTCCATATCATGCCGGATCTTCCGGTTGGCAACACTGTCAAATACGATAGAGAAGTCATAATCCTCCGGATACAATTCATCCGCCGCCACATGCAGCTTCACCCGTTTATGATTGATCCAGATCTTCTTCCCGGGCATCTGCACCCGCAGGACCCCCTTCTCATTGACCGGCTCACACACGATGCCGATCTTCCTGTCCGGGTAAACCATCACACTGTCTCCCCGCTTATAGATCCGGCTCAAATCCGCGGCACGTTTTCCCTGTCTGTTCTTTGTGATCTTAGCGGCTCCTGTCCTCCTTCCCCCGCTCTCCTTCTGCCCAGGCTCCTGTGACCGGAACCGATAGGTATGCACTGCCTCCTCGCCGTAAGCGGCCGCCACAGCGGTCCGCAGCATCTCCTGCGGCATTCCCAGCCGGTCCGCGATATAGAAGGCACAGCTCTCTCCGGCTTCCCCGATCACCATCTTATAGGTAGGGCTAAGCGTCTCTTTATCAAAAGTCATCCGCGCATTGCACATATCCGGGGTCCTCCCGGCATACTCCTTCACCTCCGGATAGTGAGTCGTCACGAGAAAGAGCGCGCCGCTTTTGCGCAGCTGTTCCAGAATGGCAATGGCAATTCCCATCCCTTCCGCCGGATCCGTCCCGGACCCCAGCTCATCCATGATCACAAAGCTCTCTTCGTTCGCCTCCCGCAGCACCTCCAGCACGGTCCTGATGTGGGCGGAAAAGGTGGACAGATTCTCCGCCAGATTCTGCCCGTCCCCGATATCGCACAGATAGGCGTTGTTCATACAGATATCCGCCTCCTCACAGGTCACATGCAGGCCGCACTGCGCCATCATGCAGCTTAACATGACGGTCTTGATGGCCACGGTCTTTCCTCCTGTATTGGGGCCGGTTATGACGATCCCCCGCGCCTGTTCTCCGATCGCGAACTGCAGCGGTACATTGACCTCTCTGTCCATCAGCGGGTGTCTGGCGTTTTTCAATACGATCCTGCGCTCCGTGTTGATCGTCGGCTCCGCTGCTCCCATATCGATACTCAGCTTTCCTTTGGAAAAAATAAAATCCAGCTTCTCGATCATGGTAATATTCCCGTTCATTGCCTCTGCTGCCGTGGCGACCATCGCCGTCAGGGTATACAGGATCCGGTATACCTCGTTTTCCTCACTGATCCTAAGCTGCTGCAGCTCCTCATAATACCTGGCCACCCCTGCCGGCTCGATAAAGAGCGTACTCCCCGTAGAAGATTTGTCGATTACGCTGCCTGAGATCCTGAACTTATATTCCTTTTTCACCGGAACACACATTCTGCCGTTGCGGAAGGTACAGTACTGATCCGCCATACATGCCTTCTCCGCGCGCATGATCTGTTCTGCCTTCTGCTTCATCTGCTCCTCACATCTTATGATCTTAGCCCTGATCTGCAGTAACTCCCTGGAGGCATGATCGTCTACCTCTCCCCCTCTGATCTGCCTGCCGATCTCCTCCCGCAGATCCTCCACCGCATCCAGATTTTCCTCATAATAAGCCAGTGGATTCTCATACATCTTACCGCGTTTCAGATAATCCTTTAGCCTGCGCACCGCGGCCAGCACCCGTTCCACCTGCTCCAGCTGATGGGGTGTGAGGCAGTCTCCCTTCCCGGCGGCCATCATGATCTCCCGGATCTCGTCAACATTCTGCAGGGGTGGTGTTCCCAGCTTCCCGATCATATCCCTGCTGTACGTCGTATCCCGCAGCTGCTTTCCAAGCTCCCTCTCCGACAGGCAGATGCCCGTTTCCCGTATACATTCTTTAGCTTTTCCGGTCACTGCAAGCTCCGACCAAATCTCTTTTATTCTGTCAAATTCAATCTGTTTTTCCGTATTCATTTCATTCTGCTCCTTTACATTGGGAAACTGTTACCGCCTTATCAAAAGCCATCCTATAAATGATTAGCCTTTATGACCCAAAGCAATCCATGAAAAATGCAGCCACGGCAGACCATAAAAAGACCATGGCCGCCGTAATACCGACAAATACCATGGTCTTCTTCATCCCTCTTCGTGCCGCTCACGCGAACCGCCATGCTCCCGCTCTGCGGAAATTCAAGTCAGTACGCGAAACACACGATAAGAGAAAAGAATATAAAAACAGCATGACCGTACAGCCATGCTTATCCTGTCAATAAAATCCATACCATAATAGTAAGCAATCGTAAGGCGAAAATACCGACAACACACTCCTGCCGCCGGCTATGGGCAGACTTCCACACGACGAAAATCTTCCCTGCAATATTTACTTTGCAATTTTCTCCATTACAATTACACTTAACATGCAAATTCCTCCTGCAATCTGATTTTTATAAAATTATACATACCTTTTGCGGCGGTGTCAACATCGTTTTTGCAGATTGGCACTGCACTGTCATTGATCATCTTCTGTTACTATTCACGGTGCCCTGCACCCCGCTGCAGGGCATCCGGCCGATAACTTTACGGTTTCAGGCATCCAGCCCCTCGCCGAAGGCGACTTGGAATGGGCTGGATGCGTTACAGTTTGCGGCCGGTTAGGCCGTGAACTGTAACCATCTTCTCAAGGCTGATCGTACCTCCTGGCGTATTCCTATTTCTGCATCGGACATCCGCCGCATCCGTTACAGCTTCTCTCCGTCACGCCATCACTGCATACCCTCTGACTATATGCATCCTGCGGGCTCGTCAGCAGACAGATCGCCTGCGCAGAAATTCCCTCGCCGGTACCGGTAAAGCCAAGCCCTTCCTCGGTGGTCGCTTTCACACTCACCTGCTCTGTCTCTATCTGGAGTGCCGCCGCAATATTTGCCCGCATCCGGTCGATATGAGGGCGCATCTTCGGCGCCTGGGCAATAATGGTGGCATCGATATTCTCGATCAGGAATCTGTTCTTTACAAGCAGCTCCCCCACATACGCAAGCAGCTTCATCGAAGAGATACCCTTATAAGCAGGATCGGTATCCGGAAAATGTTTTCCGATGTCTCCTAACGCCGCCGCCCCCAGCAACGCATCCATGACGGCATGCAGCAGCACATCCGCATCCGAATGGCCCAGAAGTCCTTTCTCATAAGGTATCTCCACGCCTCCCATGATCAGCTTACGATCCGGCACCAGTCTGTGCACATCATATCCCATTCCGATTCTCATTTCCTATCCACACCTTTCTTTCTCCCAGACAGGCTCCCTCATGCTGCATCTGTACTGTCAATCTGACCAGATGTCCTAACCAAATACCCGTCTATGCTGCATTCCTCAGCATCGCTCCATGATAAAAGTAAGCAGCCTGTCCGCCACCTCTTCTTTGCGCATGATCGGCAGCTCCACTGTTTCATTTTTCGTCAAAAACGTCACCACATTGGTATCCGTGCCGAAACCGGCCCCCGCCTGCTTCAGATTATTGGCCACGATCATGTCAATATTCTTCTTCTGCAGTTTGGTCCTGGAATTCTCCAGCATATGCTCGGTCTCCATGGAAAAGCCGCACAGGAACTGCCCTTCTCTGCGGTGTTCTCCAAGATAGGCCAGGATATCCTCCGTCCGTTCCAGTTCGATACTCATCTCGCCGTCATTCTTCTTCAGCTTCTCATCGGCCGGCGCGACAGGACGGTAATCGGCCACGGCAGCAGCCTTGATGATGATGTCCTGATCCCGGGCCTTCTCCTTGACAGCCTGCGCCATATCTGCCGCAGACACGACGGGAAGCAGCCTGACTCCCTCCGGCGGCTCCAGATTCACTTTTCCTGACACAAGCGTCACATCTGCGCCGCGAAGCATGGCCGCCCTGGCTATGGCATATCCCATCTTACCGGTGGAATGATTGCTGATATAGCGCACCGGATCGATCTTTTCCCGGGTGGGACCGGCCGTCACGAGCACCTTTTTCCCTGCCATATCTTTAGGTGTCAATGCTTTTACAATAGATTCATACAACGCTTCCGGTTCCGGCATCTTACCTGCCCCCGTATCGCCGCAGGCGAGATAACCGTTCGCAGGCGTGATCACCTCCATGCCATACCGCTTCAGGATCTCTATATTATCCTGCACAATGGGATTCTGATACATTCTCGTATTCATGGCCGGTGCAAAAATCTTCGGACAGGTGCAGGCCAGCAGCGTGGTAGTCAGCATATCGTCCGCGATCCCATGGGCCGCCTTGGCGATCACATTGGCCGACGCCGGCGCCGTCAGAAAGACATCCGTCCGCTTCGCCAGCGACACATGTTCCACCTGAAACTCGAAATTCCTGTCAAAAGTGTCCACCAGACATTTATTGCCCGTCAGCGACTCAAATGTGATCGGGTTGATAAAATTCGTTGCATTCCGGGTCATGATCACCGTCACATCCGCATGCTGCTTCGCCAGCATACTGGTTAAAGAAGCAATTTTGTAAGCGGCAATACTACCGGTCACGCCAAGTACAATATGTTTTCCTTTTAACATGATCCATTCCCCATTCTGATCTTTGTTTTTTCATAATGCAATACCCCGCCGCAAGCAACGGGGTATTACAGGTATTCTGTATTTATCTCGATATTTTGATTCGGCAGAACATGATACAGCTTCTGTATTCCGGATCCTGTCAACTGTTCTGCATTATCTGTTCCATAATTAGTTCTCTACATTATCAGCTCTCTACATTCTTTCGATATATAATGCCCAGACCTTTCAACGTCAGCTCATTGTCATATACGATCCTGCGCTTACAGTAAGGCACAATACTGCCGGCCAGTCCACCGGTCGCTACCACCGGTGCCTCATAGCCAAGCTCGTCATAGATCCGCTCGATCATACCGTCCAGACAAGCCGCCTGTCCCATCACGATACCGCTCTTCATGCAGTCGATAGTATTTCTGCCGACCACTTTCTTCGGCGCTTCCAGGCTGATCCTTGGAAGCTGGGAAGTTCTGTTGACCAGGGAATCCAGAGAAACTTTCACACCCGGCAGGATCATGCCGCCGATATAGTTCTTCTTCTGATCGACTACACTGATGGTGGTCGCAGTTCCCATGTCGATCATGATAATTGGCGCACCGTAGTATTGCAGACCGGCCACCGCATTGACCACCAGATCAGAACCCAGCTGGCCCGGATTATCCATCAGAATATTCAGGCCTGTTTTCAGGCCGGGACCCACTAGCAGCGGCGTTCTGTGAAACAGCTTCTCCAGCGCGGATTTCACAATATTGTTGAGCGGCGGCACCACCGAAGAGATAATACTCCCGCTTATGTCCGCCAATCCGATCTGATACAGGTCAAAAAGAGTCCTGAATTCCACTACATACTCTAACTCCGTATTCGCCAGATTCGTGGAGACACGTTCCACAAAGCATACCTTTTCTCCCTCGATACAGCCGATCACTATATTTGTATTTCCGATATCAATCGCCAAGATCATATCTATGTCCTTCCTTCCGAATTCTTATCCCTATCGCAACAGTTCAGCCATCGTCCTTCCCATTCATTACCTATGCTCTCTGCTTTGACGTTTCGTGAACAGGCTTCACGCGTGTCAGGGCAAATCCGACACCGGCAACGATAATCGCCGCCACCACGGCTTCCACAACGCCGTTGAAGGTCACAACGCCCATGATCACGTCAAGTACCGCTTCGCCTGCCACACCTACCGCCTGCGCATAAGCATCTTTATATAAGATAAAAATGCCGCTCATCACAAACAGGGTATTCGTAAAGGCTCCTGAAAGTCCTGCGTAAGCCAGTGCAATGTTCGCCGAGCCCTTGTTCCTGCCGCTGACCGTCAGCACTGCCATAAGCACACTGCCTGCTGCCACACCGATGATGGTGCACACCACCGTACTTAATACGTCCGGCAGCAGCCGGATTAAAAATGCTCTCAGAGAAATACATAAGATCAAAGATGCCAGCCCATTGACAACGATCCTTCCTGTCTGCCCCTCGCCCTTTAAGGACCTGCGGATCAGGAGATAAACAAAATACGGCACGATTCCTACCAGGATCCTCGGCACGAAACAAATATACAGGCTCTTAAAAATGCCTGAAACGCCGACTACATTGTAGGCCAGCACAGGCGAAAATACAAAAGCCGATGCCGTAGCCGCCTTAAATGTGTTGTTGATAAAGCTGGTCAACCCGAAAACAAATCCCAAAAATGCACCTTTCTTCGGTCCAAGAAACAGCGCTCCCAGGATCACCGGGATATGAATGATCGTCGCATTGATCACGACAAGCGGGATATATCCCAGCGGTGTGAATGCCATAATCACGATTATGGCGGTGAACAGTGCCGTCAGCACCAGTTCATAAGTCTTTTCATTTTTCATGGTACAATTCCTCCTGTTATTATTCTCATTCGAGATACAATACGGTGTCATCATACCACGTTGATAAATTTTTGACAATCTTTTTTTGCAGATTCTTTTCAGGTTTCTTGTCAAACCTGCTCAATCCGCAAACAGCACGATCCTCTGTGCCGCTCTTCTCTCATCACTCCACACCAGACAGCTGCTTCCTGTCTGTATGTCCTGCAGCGTCACGATATTCCGTGTCAGATAGGGCAGGATCTCACAGTCCGCCGGAACCAGATACTGTATTCCGTTATCCGCAGATAACAAGTAACTGCCATCCGCCTGTTCCTCCATCGCCATGACATGTACATAGTCAGGAACCCGCAAGTCATCTGGAATTTTGCACAGGATCAGTGAAGCATTCACCATGGGTGGTTCGCTCATTGCCGCAGCCGGTCCAATGTAAATAAACACGGCTTCTCCCTCGTTAAGCTCCGATACTTCCACCGGATAACCGTTTTCCCCATCCAGGATCCTGGTAGATTCCGGATCCACCGTGACGACCATCTCCCCGCGAGATGACACATCCGAGCGGTTATCGATCACCACATTACCGTCCTCCAGCCGCAGGACCGGTCCCCAGATTCTGATCGAAGTATTCTCACCCACAGACACAGCATCCTCTGCCGGCCAGGCTTCTGCGGACTGCTCCGTATCCGCCTGCTGCATATCCTGTGTCTGCGCTCCCTTTGCCGCACCGCATCCCGCAAGTGTCAGCGTCAACAGACTGCTGCCGAGCAGGCGCAGGATCTTCTTACCTATCTTCATATGCTCCCTTTCCTTTCTGTTTCCATAAACAAATTACCTTTATAGACCGGGCTGTCAACCCGTCCGTATATCGTAAACAACATAACAATATTATTATAGATCAAAAGGAAACGGTTAATTCTGAAATCTTTCTGAATATTTCTTAATTTTCCTGACAAAAACACCGCGCCTTACACTCTTTTTGGTAACATCCTCCCTAACTTATCCCCATCATCTTCCCAATCCAGTAAATCACTCCCAGTACCCAGCTTGTAAAAATCCCGTACAGAATAACCGGCCCGGCGATCGTAAAGATCTTACACCCGATGCCGAACACCTGCCCTTCCTTCTGGTACTCGATCGCTGCCGAAGCCACCGAATTGGCAAATCCTGTAATCGGCACCAGTGCACCGCCGCCGCCCCACTCCACCAGTTTCGGATAAATGTTAAAGCCCGTCAGCAGCACACTTAAGAGCACCAGCAGCATGGAACACCAGGCCCCTGCTGTCTCCTTGTCCAGTCCCATCGTATTTGTCGCATAGTTTAATATAAACTGCCCCAGCAGGCAGATGATACCGCCTGTCACAAACGCCTTTACCATGCGCAGCGGCAGGCTGTACTTTGGCGTCACCTGCTCCACATGCTGTCTGTACTCCTGCTCCTTTTGCTGCTGCATCGTTTTTGGTTTTTCCTGATTCTGTGCCATACTCTTCCGCTTCCTTTCTTCTATAACAATTATCTGTCAATGATCTTTGCCCTCTTCGTACCTGCCCCACGTCAGTTTCCGATGCAGATCCTTATCCCCCATACAGAAATACCCGTTGGGTAAAATACACAAGACTTCCGACCAGTTTCCCCAACGCAACCGCCAGGATCGCGATTCCCAGACCATGCCTAAATCCGATCCGCCTCGCAAAAATCGGTATCGTATTCAACATCTCCGCGATGGCAAGCGCCAGACATCCAACAAAGATACCGGCGAACACCCCAAACACAAGCAGGAACACCGTCCCGATCAGATTCCATACCCCGTCCGTCGCTCTGTTACCAAAGATTTCACGTTCCCGCACAAACGCACCGATCATCCCCCAGTCGCTGAACACACTGAAAAAACCGCCGAACAGCGTCCCGAATACCACCATCTCTTCCAGCACAAAGATCTTCCGCGCCACATGCATTTTTCCCGCAAATCGCGGGATCAGTCCCACAGAGATCAGCACCGTAAATACGCCCGCCGATACGATCAGCCCGCTGCTGACCCCGATGACTCCCAATAAGATCTGCTTACCAAGCATCTGTACTCATTCTCCTCCTCTTTTCCTGATCCGCATCGTATTATCGCACCTTACGGATCCTCTCACCTGTAAGACTGCGATCCGACAGACCACTTACCTGCAATGTATCGTATCTTCTCACTGCGCATCGATCGACTTCCCCTCTCTATCTGCCGTCGCGATCAGCGCCTTATTCACATCTTCCTCATAGATGCGCATCTCCACCTCGATGGGTGTCGGATCCTTGGTGATCCGCCTGCCGCCGATATGGTTAAAGAACACAATGATACCGATCGCCAGCCCCAGAGAATAAGCCAGTTCGAGAATGCCGTATCCGTTCCCCGGCTGTCCCATCACCATCTCATATACCTTGGAAAAGACGTCGTTGATACCGATATCATTGTGGAATGCCATAATCGTGAAAGCCGTGCCAAAGAAACTGATCAGCGCCACAAAAGCCAACTTGATCCACTGTACAAATCCCTTATGCTTATTCACATCAATGTATTCTATCAGCGTTTCTGCCTCACCCATGCTTTGAACACTGACATTGGGGTAGAGTTTTTCAATCTCTTCGATCACCTTCAGCATACTGATCACCTGCCGCTTCGGTTCGTCCTTCTTAAAATGATGCAGCTTGATCGTCTTCACCCTGGCCAGTACATGCTCGTCGCTGCAGGTCAGACTGCCAATATCTTTCACATACACATCCTCCGACTGCAGCTCAACATTCTGCTGCGCATTCATATAGATTGTCACATTTGTGGTCGACATAACTTAACTCCTCTGTCTTTTCGATATTTCTTCTGTGCGCCAGCAGCAATTTTCCATGCAAAAAAAGGGAATGGCGCTTTCTTTACCATTTCCTATAGTATGTAAGATCTTATGCTATTTTATACAGACCGGCATCTCATTCCCATCTGCTCCTCAAAAACAATCTGACCTCCCGTCTGCATTGTTTCTTCAAAGTTTCCCCGACAGCTGAAGCTTCTTGACCTCAGAGACAACGGAAGTAGTACCGAGAATCACGATCGGCCTGCCAAGCGCCCTGCCCTTTCCTACGGCTTCCTCCATGGAATCTGCCCATATGGTTTCCACGCCTCGCCCTGCCAATACAGCTTGCTGCTGCTGCGTAAATACATAATGCGGATTTTGCGATCTCGTCAGGATTATGTCAGATGCGATCTCCTTCATGGATCCTGCCACTCCGTCATAATCCTTATCGTCGGGAATGCCGATGATCGCCGTTATTTCATCAATCCCCAATTGTCTGACCACATCTTTCACAGGATCGCAGCTTGCGGCAACAATACACGCATCCAACATGATAAACGGCTCTGCGCTTAGGACCTCCATTCTTCCGGGCCAGTCAGTCTCTGCAACCCTTTCCTTCACCCGGTCTATATCCAGTTCCCCCAACACGTCTTTGCATAGCGCCATCGCCAAAACACAGTTTCTGGCCTGATGCTCCCCTAATAGCGGAACCAATATATCTGCATATCGTTCCTCTTCTATCACAGCGTCAAAAACCATGCCCTTATGGCTGTAGCGTATATTTCCGGCATAAAAATCCCTTCCATATACTTTTACGAAAGTTCCCAGCCTGTCTGCCCGCTCCCATATTACTTTCATGACGGAAGGCTTCTGTCTTGCAACATAAACGCATTTCTGCTCTCCGGTGATCACATACGCCTTATCCTCTGCGATCGCTTCGACCGTTTCTCCCAGCTCTCTTGTATGCTCCGGAAAAATGCTGTTGATGACCGCATATTCATGCCTGACGTTATTGACATCGTCGAACCGGGCTCCTTTGCCACATTCAAACACATTGTATTGCGTATGCTGATCCTGAAAAAAGGCAAGCGCCAGATCTGCCTGAATCCCCATAGGACTGATACAGACATTCTCCGGGATGTGTGCCTCTACCGCCTCTATCTCGTTTTGGATCAATGCCATCTGCCGCACAAATTCATCATCACTGATATTTTGTCCGTTTATCTTAAATCTCTCACAAAAATCAACCAAGTGCGGGCTTGTCATCAATCCAACCTTATACCGGGTCTGCAGAATCTGGGAGATCAGACTGGCTACGGAACCCTTTCCCTTACTTCCTGTCACCACAACGGCGGGCGTACCTGCTCTCTTCCGGATAATATCTCTGGTCAGGTCAGGCCTGCGCTTTACGGCATCCTTTTCGTCATACTGTTGATATCTCTCTGCTTTTACGTAAGATCTATATACAAGATCCTCTGCTTCCTTTTTATTCATCCTATGCAAAATCTCTTCTTATTGTTTCCATGATCTGGCGCGCTATATTCACGCCGGTTGCCTTTTCGATGCCTTCTATCCCAGGCATCACATTAATCTCACAAAAATACGGCTTATCATGACCAAACAGCAGGTCTATTCCTAAAAAGTCCAACCCTGTCTGCTCATAAATATCCCTGGCGGCCTGCCGGATCCCCGGCGTGATCTCGTATGGCGTTACACTGGCCCCCAAAGCAACATTTGCCCGGAAATCCCCCTGCGAACTTCTCTGCATACAGGCCATCACTTTACCCCTGATACTGTAGAAGCGCATGTCCTTTCCGTAACTGGTCTCTATGAATTCTTCAAAAAGCCACTCCTTTCCGGGAGCAAATCTGCGGGATAACTCCCCCAAATCCTCCTTTCTTTCTATCAGAAAAATCTCTTCCCCCATGGAGCTTTCCAGTCCCTTGGCGACGAAAGGCTGTCCGATCCTGCAGACGATCTCTTCATATGGCAAAAATACTGTTCCCAATAAATAGCGTGGTACAAGAAAACTGTCCGAATGAAGCCTTCGCAGCTGTTCATATTTATTGATGTAGATATTGTAATTCTCTCTCTCATTATAACTTCTTCCTGCCAGTTGATTGATATGGTCCTTGATCTTTCCCCATTTATAGCGGTTGATGACAAAGTCCCGTCTCACAAGTGCTTCCCCGGCATTTATAATCTCATCCGGTGTCACTATGGTATCATGAACACCTGTGATCTTTAAATCAATTTCCAACTGACCGGCTTCCTCCACGAGCCGGTTGCATGTATAGGCATTTATCATCCGATTGTATTTCTCGATTAAATATCCCGTCAACTTCATGACATAATCTCATACTGCATCATTTCATATTTCAGTTTCATTCCCTCCGCAACCTCCGGCGGGACAAGCGCCCTGGCAACCAGTTTCGTCTCCTCACTCTCCTGATCGAGCCGCCTCAAATGTACATAATCTCCATCAATACTGACAACTTCATACTGAAATGTACTCATCTCCATGCGCATACCCCTTTCTCATCCTCTGTACCTGCTTTACCCTGCTTCACGCAGTCTTTGGCGCTGCTTTACTCTTTATCCTATCATACTTCCCGCCGCATCTGCAATAGGATACGTTTTTCCATGCGGCTCACCTGCACCTGGCTTATCCCCATGCATCTGGCCACTTCCACCTGTGTCTTATCCTGAAAATACCGCATACTGATCAGTTCTCTTTCCCGTTCATCCAACTGCCCCAGAAGCTGCTCCAACAGCATATGGTTCAGCACCTTTTCCTTCTCCGTATCCTCACATAGACTGGCTGCGCCTGCTGATGCCTGTCCCATGGTAGAATAACCTACGCCGCCGCTGCCCCTTACCACCTGATCTACCAGGTAGATCTCATTACCGTCCGACTGGTACACCGATTTATAGATCGATTCCACCTCCACATTGGCATCCAGCGCCATCACGATATCCTCTGTCGTAAGCCCTGTCGCTTCCGACAATTCCTGTAATGTCGCTTCCCGCCCGAACTTCTGGGAGAGGCGCTGCGCCGTCTGCTTGATCTTCCACCCGTTTTCCTTTAATGTCCTGCTGACCTTCACCATGCCGTCGTCCCGCAGGAAACGCTTGATCTCCCCCTGGATCATGGGAACCGCATAGGTTGAGAACCTTACGTCATACTGCAGGTCAAACTTGTCGATCGCCTTCATCAGGCCGATACATCCTATCTGAAACAGATCTTCCATATCATATCCCCGCCCTGCAAAACGTTTTACGATATGGCGCACAAGTCCCAGATTTTCCTCGATCAGTGTCTCCCTTGCTTCTTTATCTCCTGCCTGTGATCGTTCGATTAATACGGCAGTCTCTTCCATCGGCTATTCCTCACTGTCGATCCAGGAACTGATGCCGATCTTCTTGCACATCCGAACAAACGTCCCACTTCCCACTTCCGACTCCACTTCCAGGTTGTCCATAAAGGCTTCCATAAAGGCAAACCCCATGCCCGACCGGTCCTGCTCCGGCTTCGACGTATACAAAGGTTCCATTGCCAGGCTTACATTCTCAATGCCAATACCCCGGTCTGAGATCTCCACCTCCAGAACATCTCCCCGCAACGTACATGTCATGGATACCCTGTCATCCATATGATTGCGATTCTCATATCCATGGATCACCGCATTAGTCACTGCCTCGGAAATCGCCGTCTTCACATCCGACATCTCCTCCAGTGTGGGATTTAGCGGTGTGATAAAAGCGGCTACCGCCATTCTGGCAAAAGCTTCATTATCCGATAACGCCGCAAATTCCATCCGCATTTCATTTGTTATTTTACTTGTATTTCTCTTATCAATAACTTCTATCATCCTGTCCTCCATTCTGAATCCATTCAATTTGAAATGATCTCCACGATATTCTGCATTCCCGACAATAACAGTATCCTGCGGATCCGGCTGTCCGCATTGATCGCATACACCTTGCCTCCAAAACAGGCGATCTTCTTATATCTGCCCAGAATAATTCCGATTCCCGAACTGTCCATAAAGGTTGTCCGCTCAAAGTCGAACACAACATTTCCCACCTTTTTTGTCATGATGTAGCGATCCGCTTTTGTACTGATATCAACCGATTTATGATGGTCTATCTCATTCGGAAGTCTTATCATCAGGTAGTTATCGATCACTTTATACTCTTCCATATTATGTAAACTCCTTTCCAATTTTTTCCGCTCTTTTTTAGAAAATGACATTATGAAAAGGACATGGCATACGCCATGTCCTTTCTCTTTCGTGTCTTTTTGTTCTATTCCTTTGTTCTATAAGCCATTGAGGCATTTAATCCTCTGTTCCCATCTCTTCCAGAAAGCCTTCCGACTTACTTGCCTTCTCCGTACCCGGGAACAGCTCAATCACCTGCCTGTACGTAGTCCTCGCTTTTTCCTCATCCCCCGTACGATAGTAAGAATTTGCAAGATTATAAAGTGCGTCTCCGTTGGTAGCGTCATACCTGAATGCCTTTTCCAGATTCGGGATCGCATCGGCATAATTCTCCTGTCTGTATGCCTCATAACCGTCATCATAATACGCCTGTGCCACACTCGGCCCAACGAGCGCAAGCAGCGTATTGTACAGACTCTCAAAGGATTCCGAATTATCGCCGGTATCCTCATTCTCATCCTGCACGATCTCTTCCAGATAATCTGCTACTACGGTCACTTCCTCCGGATTGGTCAGATAAGCATCCGCCGCCTTCAACAGACTCTCCACCGAACGCAACTTACCATCAGTCCCAAGATACGCCTCCAGATCCTGCTGCAGATCGCCGTTATTCTTCGTCAGTTCATTGATCTGCTGCTGCAATTCATCAATGGTGGCCGTCTTGGTATCCAACTGTTCACCCACCTTGCGCAGATCCTCATCGATATCCGCTCTGGACGCCTGTATTCTGGCTGGCAGAATCAGGAATATTGCAATCGCAATCCCGATAATAACACCGATTCCCAGATTCAGCAGCGAGGTGACTCCCTTGCCGTCCCTGATATTGACCGGCTGAATGATCGTCTCATTGCCGCTTTGGTATTTGACCACATCGTCCGACTTCTGTTTCCTACGAGGCGTCTGCTTGACCCCCTCCTCCGGAAGCAGCATTTCGTCCACTTCCTTCAGATAGCGTTGTGTCGCAGTATTATTCGTATCGATCTCCCGGCACTTGGTCAGTTCCCGCTTGGCCTTCTCCCACTCCTCGTTGTTGATATAAAGAAGCGCCAACAGCTGATGCGCCCTTATAAATCTGGGATTCAAAGACAGCACCTTCTTGAGCTGAATAACTGCCAGATCCAGGCTGTCCTGATTGCAGTAAGTGAGCGCCTGATTATATTTCTTGATCGTCTGATTGATCGTATCCAGACGGTTCTGATTCGTCTGGATCATATCAATGTAATCATCCGCTATATTCTTCTTGGGCCGTAAATTCTTGCTGATCACCCATTCACTGAGCGCTGCCACCACTTCACCGGTCTCGAAATACACCAGTCCCAGCAGATTACGTGCCTCTACATTATTCTTGTTAAATTTTAAACTCTGCCGCAAACTGGTGATCGCACCTGTCAGATCCCTGACGTTTGCCCTCTCCAATCCTTCATTATAGAAACGATTGGAGATATAGATAATCTTTTTGTAAAGGGCTACATCGGCACCACAGTTCGTGCAAAAATCATGTTCGGACAGACTACATCCACACTGATAACAAATCATCTATGCCAGTCCCCTATTCTATCTCTATCCCTGCCTGTATCTCGGATTTCTTAGCTTCTTTCACGATCTTGACCATCAGATCGGCCATATCTGTCAAATCCTGATTGTAAATCGCTTCCTCCGCATCCTCAACCTCTAAACTGGGATGGAATTTCTTCAATTCTTCTTCAAAATTAATCATGCCGAGGCCTCCTTAAAAGGGCTTTGATCTCGCCCGCCAAATATAATGAACCGACAATATACACCATATCCTCGTCATCCTTATCCTGTACCAGCTCCTGAAAAGCTGCATCCAGATCTGCATAAGCCCTGCATATAAATCCTGTATACTGCCTGTAGGAATCTTCCAGCTCCATAAGCGGCAGGGCGCGCTTATCCTTAAGCTGCACCACGCCGATCTCATCAAACAGGCCAGACAAGGCAACCGCCTCTGTCATCACCCGATATTCTTTATCTCTCACAACAGAATATAGTAATTTCCGCTGCCCCCCACAGGGGTGCGATCGTACTGTCTCCAGAAATGCCCTGATCCCGTCTATGTTATGGGCGCCATCCAGGTATACCGACGGCAATATCTCCTCCATCCTGCCCTCCCAGACAGTCTTACGGATACCGGCCTGAAGCACAGGTACCGTGATCCGTTCATCTGCCAGTCTTGTGAGCGCCAAAACCGCCAGCGACGCATTCTCCGTCTGATAGATGGCCGGCATGGACACAGTAAAACCAATATAACCATAATAGTTTAAATGAAGAGAAAAATCAATTGTTTTGTGCCGAATCTTTATTTCTTTTATCGCCCATTTTGGCAGAGGAATCGTTTCTGCCCCTATCCTGGACGCACATTCTTCTATCTGACAGGCCACTTCCTTCTGTCTGACAGGATAGACCACCGGAACCCCCCGCCGCAGAATCCCCGCCTTCTCTGCCGCAATCTGCCAAAGAGTATCTCCCAGATATTCCATATGATCGTACCCGATCGATGTGATCACGCATAGTTTCTTATCTGACACGGCGTTTGTGGCATCCAGCCTGCCGCCAAGCCCTGTCTCCAACACTGCATATTCCAGACCTCTGCGTTCAAAGAGTACCATCGCCATAAAGAACAGAAATTCATTGAAATACGTCCGATAAGATACCTGGGATAATTCCTGTGGGAGCGTCTCCAGTTTTTCTCTGACAAATCGGAAAACATCGGCAAACTCTTCCTTGGTCACCATCTCTCCATTCACCCGGAAACGTTCCCGCAAGGATACAAGATGGGGCGAACTGAACATGCCGGCGCTGATCTTTGCTTCTTGAAGGACCGAACACAAATAAGCACAAACGGAACCCTTTCCGTTTGTGCCTGCTACGTGTATGATTTTACAGTTCTGTGCCGGATTTCCAAGATGGGCCAGGAACCTGACCGTATTTTCCATACGGCTTTTCTCATAAAATTTCGGAAGTCCGTCAAGATACCTTACCGCTTCTTCATAATCACCGATCTGATCTTGCATCCCTGCACCTCCATATGGTATTCTTCTTTTCATGCGGCCTGCCAAGCGGCAGGTTATGCATGATGCAGGTTTCCTTGCAGACTTACACTTCCTCACATCGCACAGTATCCTGACGCTCCAGGACTATCAGTGTATGATAACGTTTCCTTCCAGTACACCATTATCCGCAGTATACATCATAAACCCGGTATTTCTGTTCAGCATCAGCTGTTCAATATTGACGCAGATAACCACGTTGCGGTATATATTGCCGTCTACCTTGACATACGCGCCCTGGCTTGCTTCCATAATCTCTTCCAGCGTTTCTCTTTCCCTGTTGATCTTATCCAGTTCTTCGAAATAATGATCTTTCATTCTGTCCCGTTCCGCGAGCCGAAGCTCCGCGGCCATGGACATTCCGGTACTTCCCATACGCTTTTCACGCAGCGCATCCGTCATATTGTCCACCAGTTCCGACAGTTTTTCCTTGATCTCACTTTCTTTACGCCGTATTTCCAGAAGACGTTCATAATCCTTCGTCTCGTATCCGCTGTGCAGGACGGTCTTGACCTCCGCATCACTGCCTGCCGTCATCGCTTCTATCCCCTGGAATCCATGTACATAGCCGCCAATGACCGCTCCCTTCTTGCCGGTCGTGATCACTTTCTCCTCTGCGGATATATTGGCGTTCAGGATCGTATTCGACAATACGGTGCCGCCGGCCACCACCGTCGTATTCTCAATAAAATCGGCGAACACACTGCCCTTGGCCGAGATACTGCCACCGCCCTGGATGCCGCGGCTGATGATCACGTCGCCGCCCGCGATCAACGTCGCACTGCCCGCCGTGCCGTGAATCTCGATGTTACGCCCGGCGCGAATGACAACACCGTTTTCCACATTTCCGTTAATGACCACATCACCGAAAAACTCCACTCTGCCAACGATCAGCGTCACATCGCCTGCCAGCTCATGCACCTTCTGAATATCGATCTTACCGTTCTTCGCCTCGATCTTACCGTCTGTCTGCGCAAAATATTCGTCACCGATGCGCTCCACACCCTTGCCCCTAAGCGGCGGCAGCTCCTTGGGCGGCTTCGCCTTTACTTCCACGCCGCGCACGGTATAACCGTCTGCTCCCGGTTTGGCATGATGATAGACCGCAACCTTCTCACCGCTGTGCACATTGTGAAGCGCACTCATGCTCGTATAATCGACCGTACCGTCTTCCCGGATCTTCGGAACCGCATACTCCTCCGGCGTGAAAAGATACTCGAACCAGCCATCCTCACCTTTCTGGACTTCCTTCCCCTTCGCCACCAGAATCTCTCTCTCATAAACACTCTTCTTGATCATCGCCGACAGATTGGAACTATGGTACCCCTCCGTCACACCGTTGCGCTGCAGGTACGTATACAGCTCTTCTTTCGTATAGACCTGCCCCTCATCCGGCGGGGCAAGATAGAGCCATGCCGTCATGCCGTCCTTTTCCACCCGAAGCCTCGTTCCTCTGGCCAGGTTTGTGCCACAGGGATCCCAACCGAAATCCTTCTTCTTAACCTCCGCCGAAACGCTCTCTCCTTCGTCTCCCCACACCATGGCGCCCTTGAGCTTATTCATCTGTTCCCGGGAAAATTCTATCTCACCCACGCGTTTACCCTCACCTTCTCCTGACTCTTTCACCGTCAGGGAAGCCGCAGCACACCTGCGCGCTTCCCCGCTCTCCGGATCGTCTTTCACATAATCCTGTGATGATCTTACCTCCACTTTACACCAAATCCGTGCGCTTTACCAGTCCTTATTTGCGCAGCTGCGAAAGCCTCTCCTGCACCTGCGAGAGCATCTGCGTATATTTCCCCAGCTTCGCGCGCTCCTCCGCAACCTTCGCCTCCGGCGCCTTGGCCATAAACTTCTCATTGCCAAGCATACCGTTTACCCGGGCAAGTTCGCCCTGCAGCCTCTTCTCCTCTTTCGCAAGCCGTTCGATCTCCTGTCCGATATCCACAAGCTCCGCAAACGGAATATACACTGCTGCATTCGGAATCACCACCGACACCGCATCCGGTGCGATCCCGCTCCTGTCCGCCTGTACCGTCACCTCGGAAGCGCCCGCAAGCGCTGCAAAGAACAGCCTGCCTTCCTCGAAGACATTCCTGACAGACTCCGTCTCGCTGACGATAAACATTGCCGCCTTCCTGCCGGGCGCCACATTCATCTGCGTGCGGATATTGCGGATCCCGCGGACCGCTTCCTTGATCAGTTCGATAGCCTGCTCCTCGGTCGGATATGCCTTCTTTGCTGCATAAACCGGCCAGTCAGAGATCATAATGGACTCTTCCTCACTCTGGATCGTGCAGAAGATCTCCTCCGTGATAAAAGGCATATACGGATGCAGCAGCTTCAGCGCATCGATCAGCACCTGCTTTAATGTCCACAGCGCAGCGTCTTTCGTCCCATCCGCTTCTCTCTGATACAGACGGGGTTTCACCATCTCGATATACCAGTCGCAGAACTCATCCCAGATAAAGTCATACACCTTCTGTACCGCGATCCCCAGTTCGAAATGATCGATATTATCCGTCACATCCTTTACCAAAGTATTCAGTTTGGACAGGATCCATTTATCGGCAGGCTCAAGCGTCTTACTGATCTCATCAAAGGATACTTCCCAGCCGCGTCTGCCCGTCTTCTCCTTAGCCTGCTCCATGTTCATCATGATAAAGCGGGAAGCATTCCACACTTTATTGGCGAAGTTCCGGCTGGCCTCCACTCTCTCATAGTAGAAACGCATGTCGTTGCCAGGCGCATTGCCCGTGATCAGTGTCAGCCGCAGTGCATCCGCACCGTACTTGTCGATGATCTCCAGCGGATCGATGCCGTTACCCAAAGACTTGCTCATCTTACGGCCCTGGGAATCCCGTACCAGTCCGTGGAACAGCACGGTCTTAAAGGGCTTCTCTCCCATCTGTTCATAGCCGGAGAAGATCATCCGGATCACCCAGAAGAATATAATATCATACCCCGTCACCAATACGTCCGTCGGATAGAAATAGTTCAGATCTTCCGTCATCTCGGGCCATCCCAGCGTGGAGAAAGGCCACAATGCGGAAGAGAACCATGTATCCAGCGTATCCGGATCCTGGGTAAAATGCGTGCCGCCGCACTGCGGGCACTTCTCCGGCATCTGCCCTGCCACCACGATCTCGCCGCACGCGTCGCAGTAGTAAGCCGGGATCCGGTGTCCCCACCAGAGCTGACGGCTGATACACCAGTCACGGATATTGTCCGTCCAGTTGAAATACGTCTTCTCCATGCGCTCGGGGATCAGCCTGATCTCGCCGCTCTTTACCGCCTCCACCGCAGGGCGGATCAGTTCGTCCATCTTCACGAACCACTGCTTCTTGATCATCGGCTCGATGGTGGTCTTACAGCGGTCGTGGGTTCCTACGTTATGCGCATAGTCCTCGATCTTCACAAGCAGTCCTTCCGCTTCCAGTTCCTTCACGATCTGCTTTCTCGCCTCATAGCGGTCCAGTCCCTCATATTTGCCGCCGTTTGCATTGATGGTAGCGTCGTCGTTGAGAATATTGACTTCCGGCAGGTTATGGCGTCTGCCCACCTCGAAATCGTTGGGGTCGTGGGCCGGCGTGATCTTTACCACACCCGTACCGAACTCCATGTCCACATACTCGTCTTCCACCACCGGAATCGCTTTGTTGACGATCGGCAGCCATACCATTCTGCCTTTCAGATCAGTATATCTCTCATCCTTCGGGTTCACCGCCACCGCGGTATCGCCAAGCATCGTCTCCGGGCGGGTGGTCGCAAACTCTAAGAACTCCGTCTTGCTGGGCGCGCCGTTCTCGTCCACTAGCGGATACTTGATATGCCAGAAATGGCCTGCCTGCTCCTCATACTCCACCTCCGCGTCGGAAATGGACGTATTACATACCGGACACCAGTTGATGATCCTGCTGCCCTTGTAGATCCACCCTTTCTCATGCATCTTGCAGAACACTTCGGTGACCGCCTTGTTGCAGCCCTCGTCCATGGTAAAACGCTCTCTGTCCCAGTCGCAGGAAGACCCCAGCTTCTTCAGCTGGCCGATGATCCGCCCGCCGTACTCCTTCTTCCATTCCCAGGCGCGCTTTAAGAATCCTTCCCGCCCCAGTTCTTCCTTGCTGGTGCCCTCCTCCTTCAGCTTCTCGATGATCCGCACCTCTGTGGCGATGGAGGCATGGTCGGTGCCCGGCTGCCAGAGCGCATTGTATCCCTGCATCCTCTTATAACGGATCAGGATATCCTGCATGGTATTGTCAAGCGCATGTCCCATATGCAGCTGCCCTGTGATATTCGGCGGCGGAATCACGATGGTGAAAGGTTTCTTCGTCTCGTCCACCTCGGCATGGAAATATTTCTTATCCATCCATTTCTGATACAGTCTGTCTTCCAACCCCTTCGGGTCGTAGGTCTTCGCCAGTTCTTTGCTCATGTCATGTCCTCCTGTATAATCTGTTTCTTTGTTCTTAACCCGCTTCGTTCCGCGCGATCTGTGCCTGGCGTCAGCAGCCAATTTCTATATTGGTCTGTGCGATCGAGCAGGGAAATTCTCTTTTCCACTGCTCGCGCGCGACCCGTGCGCCGCATCAGCGGCATATTCATCTGCACGGGTCTGTGCATAAAAAAAGCCCTCTGCTGATCCTGTCACAGCAAAGGGCGCATCATGCGCGGTACCACCTTAGTTTCTCGCTCACCGATTCTTTGGATATCTATCGTGAACGATATCAGAAATCTGTCATGTCGCATACGATAAGACACCTGTCTAAATCTGATCCGGTAACGGGGATCGGGCGGGAACATCTACTAAGCCGCCAGCACACTTCGCCAGGCATCTGCCGTTCCATATTCCGGTTCCGAAGCTACCTTCCACGATCCCTCTCCGAAGCAGCCTTCCAGCCTGTGGCTGCTCTCTCTGGCGGCGGTCAAACGTGTACTCCTCTTCATCATCACCTGTAAAATATTTCTGTTGATCCGTAAGTTCTGAAAACTACTATAAAGCAGACAGCCTTTCGTTGTCAAGTACCTGTCTGCATTTTGCCTCATAATACGGCCGGGTTTTGCCCATATCATTTAAAGACAGAACGCCGCATACAAAGGCACCGCCAATATCCCTTCCTCCCTGCCAAAATTCTTTCTTGACAGACGGATCATCTTCTCCGACGCCGCAGTCTTCTGAAAATGCTTTAAGCTTCTGGACTTCACATGCTCTCCCGATTTCACCTCCACCGGCAGGATCCGCCCTTCCTTCTGGATCACAAAGTCCACCTCTGCCGCCGGCGCGTCCAAGGTCCAGTAATAAAGATCGTACCCGCCCGCTTTCAAAGTCTGCGCCACATAGTTTTCCGTCAATGCTCCCCTGTAAATCTCCGACAATTCATTTCTTATGATATTCTCCGGCATGATTCCGGTAAAGGCAGACAGAAGCCCCACATCCGCCATATAAAGTTTGAAGGCGGAAATATCCCGAAATGCGATCAGCGGCAGTTGAGCCCTGGTAACTCTCTCGCAGGAAAGCACCACACCCGAGAAGACAAGCCATGCGATGGAATCTCCAAACAGCCCGGCCGTGGCACCCTTCCGGATCAGTTTATACTGAAACTTCTTATTCTCCTTTGCCAGCTGTGCCGGCATAGACCCAAAGGCATTCCTGATCTTCGTGCTCTCACTGTCGACGGTGTACTTCGCCATATCCGCAGTATATGCATTTAAGATCAGACTCTGCACCTCCGGCACATTGATTAACGACTCCCTCTCCCGGTACTGATTGATGGCTGCCGGCATGCCGCCGATGAACAGATATCTGTCATACCAATACAGAATCTCCCGATGCAGCGCATCCGGCATTTCTTCCATACTGTCGTAATGCTCCCGAATCAGGCTGACCAGGTGCCTTTGTCCCATTGCCTGCAGAAACTCGTCAAACCGCAGCGGATACAGCGTCTTCATGATCACCTTGCCGACCGGAAAGGACCATGCTTCCCTGTTGATCGCAACTCCAAGAAGACTGCCCGCCGTCACCACAGGATACTCCGGCGCTTCCTCACAGAAATACTTTAAGGACGTCAATGCCCTCTCGCACGCCTGGATCTCGT
This sequence comes from uncultured Lachnospiraceae bacterium, assembly GCA_947564645.1. Taxonomy (GTDB): domain Bacteria; phylum Bacillota; class Clostridia; order Lachnospirales; family Lachnospiraceae; genus UBA3282. The sequence goes on along the minus strand of CANOCU010000002.1, from coordinate 92,426 downwards.
CGAAGATCAGAAGCGTTTCCTCCGGAACGATCTTCTGTCCGAAATATTCCTCTAACAGGCGCACGATCCTGTCGGGCGACAGCTCCCCCTGAAAAAAATCCGCCGCCACCTGCATACGTTCAAAGTTGATATAGACACTGTTCTTAAAATACCGGTCGCCAAACTCCCGCAGAATATAGGTCTTACCTACCTGTCTGACTCCATATAACAAAAGCGGCATCCTGCTCTTCCCCATATCCTTCCATGCCGCCAGTTCCTGCATGATATTTCTCTCCATCGGCCTGCTCCCTGTTCTCTTCTTTACCGCGATCGCTGCCCTTATCAGCAAATCGCTTTATAAGATTTATTTCATTCATATTATAACTTCAAAATGACTTTTTTTCAAGAAAAAGTCATTTTAAAATGATTTTTATCCATTTTTGAGATCAGCCTATGTATTTTATAAGATCAATACTCTTTTCATATTTCTCAAATGGGATTATAATACAATGTCGTCAACGATAAAAAGGTACGGGAAAAGCACATGCCGACCTGCTATTACGAAAGGAACGAACCTGACCATGAATAAGGAACCAACCAAAGACCTGACCAAAGACCTGACCAAAGACCTGACCAAAGGAAATCCGCAGAAAGTCCTCTGGGCCTTCTGCCTGCCCATGTTCGGAAGCATCATCTTCCAACAGCTCTATAACATCGCCGACTCTCTTGTGGCCGGCAAGTTTATCGGTGAGAACGCCCTAGCCGCCGTCGGCAACAGCTACAATATCACCCTGATCTTCATCGCCTTTGCCTTCGGCTGCAATATGGGCTGCTCCGTCATTGTCTCCCAGCTGTTCGGCGCCAAAGATTACGCCCGGATGAAAACCGCCGTCTACACCACTCTGATCGCCAGCGCCGTACTCTGCGTGACGCTGATGCTTGCCGGATTCCTATCCTGCGACGTCCTGCTGCGGCTGATGAAGACACAGGAAGCCATCCTGGCAGACTCTGCCCTCTATCTGGACATCTACATACTGGGGCTGCCCTTTCTGCTCTTCTATAATATCGCCACCGGCATTTTCTCCGCGCTGGGAGACTCGAAGACGCCCTTTCTGTTCCTGGCCTTCTCCTCCACGACAAACATCATGGTGGATATCCTCTTTGTCGTAACGCTGCAGATGGGCATTGCCGGCGTGGCATGGGCGACTTTCCTCTGCCAGGGCATCAGCTGCATCTTCTCTGTACTCTTAGTCTTAAAAAGGCTGGCAAAGATCGAGTTGCCAGCCACAAATGCTAAAGTAACAAAGACTACAGTTTTTTCCTGGGATCTGCTGCAAAAAATCCTGACCATCGCCATTCCCAGCGTCCTGCAGCAGTCTTTTATCTCCATCGGCAATATTCTGGTGCAGGGATGCATCAACAGCTTCGGTGTTAGCACGGCCGCAGGCTATTCCGCGGCCATCAAACTGAACAATCTGGTCATCACCTCTTTTACCACCATCGGCAACGGTATGTCCAATTTCTCCGCCCAGAACATCGGTGCGAAGACCTATGCCCGGGTGAAGGAGGGATTCCGTGCAGGGCTGAAACTGGTATGGACGCTCTGCATCCCCCTCTGTCTGCTCTACTTATGCCTTGGAAAGTATCTGCTCCTGCTCTTCATGGACCAGTCTTCCGTCAAGGCCCTGCAGACCGGACAACAGTTCCTGTGGATCGTATCCCCCTTCTACCTGGTGATCGCCGCCAAGCTGATCTCCGACGGCGTCCTGCGGGGCGCCGGTGCGATGAAGCAGTTTATGGCCGCCACCTTTACCGATCTGATCTTAAGAGTGGCCCTGGCCTTCGTGCTCTCCGCCGCCATGCGCTCCGCTACCGGTATCTGGTTATCCTGGCCCATCGGCTGGTGCCTGGGGACGGTGCTCTCCCTTCTTTTCTATAAAAAGGGTTACTGGAACAGAACAGGAGACTAATTGCTCCATCGCTCTATCACGCAGCTGTGGGGCTTATCGACGTTATTCTTATCATAGCCGATCCCCACAAGCAGGATCTCCCCCGCATACTGCGCGAGCGCCTGTACATACTGTCTGTCCTTGATCTGCTGTATTGCCGCCCGGGCATCTTTCTTATATTTCAGTTCCACCAGCAGCGCCGGTTTCTCTGTGTGCGGCAGAGGCAGGAATACAATATCCGCAAAGCCTTTGCCCGCAGGCAGTTCTCTGATCAGCCGGTAATCCTTCCTCGCGCTGTAATACGCCAGACCGATAGCACAGGCAAGCGAATTCTCGTCATTGTAAGTCAGGATGGAAGAAACCTCCGTATGTGCCCTGTCAAGTCCCCTGGCCACACTGTCCTCCCGTCCTGCCAGCGTATCTTCCAGCAGCTGCTCAGATGCTCCAAGAACGCTCATGACCTCCGCCCAGCCGCCTGTACTCATGGCATTCTCAAATTCCTCAATGATCTCCTTATTGGGGATAAACGCCTCCTTCCGCTCGGAATCGTAGGCGAGATACCCCAGGTGGATCAGAAGGGTCAGCACGTCATCCTTCGAATCCAGGTTGCGCATATCATTCCGGAAACTGCGCGTGTTCACCCGGACACGCCCGCCGCCAAGCAGCTGTACGATATCCTCACGAAGCCCCTGAAAATCCATATCCATATAGATCTTCAGCGCATCATACACCTCCGTGGAAACCCAGTAATTGGAAAACTTACGGTTGCTCATCGCCTCCACCACAGAACGCGGATTGTAAATATGCTGAAACTTCGTGAAGCTGTATCCGTCATACCAGCTGCTCGTCTCATCGAAATCCATCTGAAACCGTTCGCACAGTGCCTTTACCTCATTTTCCGTAAAACCGGTATACTCTTCAAGCGCCTTCTGATCCGTCATCGAATACTCCCAGAACATATTAAGAGCCGAATGCTCGCCGTACTTCTTAACCGGCAGGATCCCCGTCACATAGGCCAGCGCCACATAGGGCTGATCCTTCAGCAAATTCCGCAGGAAATCCAGATACTGCTTCTGTAACCCCTCAGCCTCCTGCCTTTCACGCATCACACAGTCCCATTCATCGATCAGGAACACAAACTGCCTGTCCGTCTCCACGAATATGTCCCGCAGTGCGGCGGCAAGTCCTATATTCTGTCTGGTTAATATCTCGCCGTACTCTCTCTTCAGTTCGCGCAGTACCTCTTCTGTCAGATACTCCGTCAGTTTCCCGGGTTGTGCCTCGATCAGAAACTGCTGCATATTCAGCTGTATCACATCATACCGGTTCAGATACTCCCGATAAGCCGAATCCTTCGCGATCTGCAATCCCGCAAACAACTCTGCGGAATCACACCCGCGGCTGTAATAGGCGGCAAGCATTTCAAGCGCCATTGATTTGCCAAAGCGCCTCGGCCTGCTGATACACATAAACTTCTGTTTTGTATTGATAAGCCCGTTCGTATGAACAAGCAATCCTGTTTTATCTACATAGATCTCCGAGCGCACGGATTCCCGGAATCCTCCGTTTCTCGGGTTTAAATAAAATCCCATACTGCAGACCTCCTCCTGTGGCTGCACGCATCCTGCTATGCTGAGTGGCTGATATGTCCAACGCCTGACAGTGCGTCACGTACTGTCTCCCCCGGACTCCTGCCCGGCTTCCTCTTCGGCTTCCTCCTTCTTCCGCGTCACATGCAGATACCTGCGCAGCGCACATAAGATCCCCACGCTGATGACCGACACAAAATCATCCACCGGCGTCGTATCTCCCAGGATCATATGTCTTGCCACAAGGAAGATCAGCACTTCCATGACATTGTCGGAGTTGGGCCGGCAGAGCATCTGCAGAAACTCGATGCCGATGACGATCACGAACACATCTTCCAGAAAGGGCTTGAATGCAGAAGTATCCACTGCCAGTGAGTGAAAGATCTCGAAGTCCTTCAGCAGGCTGTACACGGAAAGAACGATGCCGAACAGCACAATGACCGCCATCACACTCTCCAAAGCCTCTCCTGTACGCTGAATATTTTTCTTAAATCTGCTCATGAACCGTTCCATAGACTACACCACTGCCTCCGTAAAAGGAAATCTCACGCCTGACAGTTTCATTCTATCATTATCCAATAGGGATGTAAAGAAAACAGCGCACCTTAACTTAGTCTGTTGATCGCAGCCGCTCCACCAGACTGTCCTTCTCCACATTCCGAAAACACAGATACGGCACGATAAGGGCGAACAGGAACAGGAGCGGCGTACAGATCACAAGCGGCAGAAGCGTAAACCGGAAGGTCGTAAAACCGCCCGCCACCAGGGAGCGCACACCGATTCCCACCACCAGGGAACTGATCCCGTAAGTACACAGCAGCGTGATCCATGCATAGTCCAGCCCTTCCCAGGTAAGAAGTTTACATAACTGCACTCTGGTCATGCCCACACTCTGCATCATGGCAAATTCTTTTCGCCTGGATACGATGGACGTAACCATGGAATTGACGAAGTTCAGCACGCCTACCAGTGCGATCACAATGCTGACCACATTGCCCATCACGGCACTGGAACGGGTCTCACGGCGGTACTGAGCGGCCTTTAATGCCCGGGATGTAAGCGGAAATCTCTCTCCCGTCTCATCGCTGTAGCGGTCTAGCATCTCCTGCGCGGCATCCAGATGTGCATCATCCACATTAAAGAACAGCCTGCGCGGCGTATTTTCGGGCCAGCGCGCCCGGAAGGTCTCCATGGGTACAATAAACTCCAGATAATGCCGGTCCTTATTTACACTTTCCGCACCGCCCTCTTTTGCTCCTCCCGTAATGACATTAAGATTATCAAGCACCGCCATAACGGTATATTCCTGCCCCTCGATCTCCACGGCATCTCCCACCTGGACCGTAGGCAGGATCTGTCCCGCTTCCTTTTCCATGGCAAGACCGGCAGCGATCGCATACTTTCCCGTGGCAAACTGCGCCGCGTCATAGTTTCCGGCCAGTATATGTCTCTCTTCGGTATAGGCGTCAAGCGCCAGACCGTCCAGACCATAGACTATCGCACCCGCACTTTTCTCACGCACGGCGTCCTGTATGGACTTAGGACCCGTAGGATCATAGGAAGCCCAGTCGGCCAGCACCTCGTCCGTATAGAAAGCCTGTATGTTCGCGATGGTCTGCTCATTTAACGGGATCTGCGTCTCATGGGTGTATTCGTAACCGATCCCCTCCAATCCTTCCAGCGCCTCCACCTTTGCGGTCAGCCGCGCATTCAGGGTATCGCCGTATGGGTCATATCCCCTCACATACTCTTCGCTGGTGGCCTGGTCGATCTGGAAATCGCCAAGCACAAGTTCTCCCAGATACTTCTCCATATCAAAGGCGGCATTCTTGGCATAGAAAGCGCTCATCAGCGTCAGCCCCAGTGTCAGGGAACAGATGACGGTTACGGTACGCTTCCTGTTGCGGCCCAGATTGGACCATGCCAGTGCAAACAGACTCGCGCTGCCGCTGCGTCTTTTTGTCAGACGGCCGCCCCGCTGCACGTCGTTATAGCGAAGCGCCTCTATGGGGGACACCTTCCCTGCCATCCTGGCCGGACGCATACAGGAGATCAGCACGGTAATACCCGCAAAGGCTGCCGAACCGATAAAGATGACCGGGCTGGCCGAGGCCGAAGCGCCCTGTGTCTGGATCCAGACCGGCACCAGCACCATACCCAGAAGATACCCCAGAAGAAGCCCTGTCGGAATACCAAACAGACACAGCCGCCCTGCCTGCCCATAGATCAGCTTTTTTAACTGCCTGGCCGTCGTGCCCAGCGTTTTCAGCTTACCATAGAACTGGATATCCGCCGTCACCGAGATCTGGAAGATATTATAGATGATCAGATAGCCGGCCACGAACACCAGTACCATGCCCAGATACATGGGCAGGCTCTCCTGCGACGCCATACGGTTCATGCTCGGATCATAGGCCAGGTTCACACCGTATTCCAATCCCGAAAGTCCGGTATCCTCCAGGATCCTGTCCATAGTCCCCTCAATGTTCCTGTCATCATACAAAGTGACCTGCGCCATATGGATGCCCGCGATCCGGGATGATGTTTCGCCTGTTTCGTCAAGCCCTGTCTCTGCCGATACTGCCTCTTCTGCTGCCGCATCTTCGCCCGCTCCCGGCGCCTCCAACCCGGCTGCCACATCGTCCGCAAAGTCCCTGCTCACCCACGCCATACTCGCATAGGAAGACTGATTTCCCTCCCAGAATCCGCACAACGTAAACTCCGACACTCTTGTCTTCTCTTCCCTGTAATCCGCGATCCACTCCAGAGTCACCTTCTGCCCCAGTTCGTGGGGAACGCCCAGTCTATCCAGCACGATCTCATCCAATGCGATCTCCTCCGCCGTCTGCGGCATTCTGCCCGTGGCAGGCCCTGCAAAAGAATGAACCGCGTAAGTCTCGTCAGCCCAACGTATCTCCACCTGCCGCCCCGCCAGCGCTTCGCCCTGGCCAAGTCCCACTACCGTACTCTGGCCGACCTGCGCTGCCTGCGGGTGAGCCGCGATCCGCTCCGCCTGCTCCTTCGTAATGCTCTTGATGGAAACCTGCGCATCGTATCCCGTCTGCCGGAAGGTCATCTCGATCAGGTTCTGATACATACTCTGACTCAGCACGAAAAGCGTGGTAAAAAGCAGCGTCGTCAGCACGATCGCCAGTACCGTCACCAGATTGCGTCCCTTGTTCTGCCGGAAAGTCCTCTTGTTCAAAACAGAGATCGGTTTGAAATTCCTCGTATCCTTCATCACACTGCCGCCTCCTTTCCCGTCACGATCTTCCCGTCCTCGATGCGGATCACCCTGTCCGCCCGGGCCGCGATATCCGGATTGTGAGTGATCATCACGATGGTCTGATGAAACTGGTCACTGGTCACTTTCAACAATCCGATCACGTCGTCGCTGGTCCTGGAATCCAGATTGCCCGTGGGCTCGTCGGCCAGAACGATGGACGGCTTAGCGGCCAGCGCTCTGGCGATCGCCACCCGCTGCTGCTGACCGCCGGACAGATTACCCGGCAGACTGTCCAGCTTGCTCTGCAGTCCCAGCAGCTGTACGATCTCCATGATGAATTTCTTATCCGGCTTCCGGCCGTCTAATGTGATCGGGAAGATGATATTTTCCCAGACCGTCAATACCGGTATCAGATTATAATTCTGAAAGATAAAGCCGATCTGCTTACGGCGAAAGATCGTCGCCTGCTCGTTTGTCAGTTGGAAAAGTTCCTGCTTCCCGATCCTCACACTCCCTTCGCTCGGCACATCCAGCCCGCCCAGCATATTAAGAAGCGTTGACTTCCCACTGCCGCTTGTTCCGATGATGGCGGTAAACTTCCCCCGCTCGATCTCCAGATCCACGCCGTCCAGTGCTTTCACCAACGCTTCGCCTTTTCCGTAATATTTTTTTAATCCTGCTGCCTTTACGATCGCTTCCATAGTGCAATCCCCCTTGTCTTACCCGGAATCCTTTCAGAAACCGTTCTTTTATAAAAATTGTAGCAGACAAAAGGTACAGATCCGTTACAGCAAAGGTACAGTTTTGTAACACAAGATAAATGGAAGATCACTCTGGACGCCGCAATCTGTCCGTGACCTGCTCCCGCCTCACCACCCGCAGACAGCACACGGGGACCACCGCCACCGCCGCAAGCAGCACCGGCAGCACTGCCCAGAGCGGCAGCAGGGAATACCGCCAGGTGACGCACCATCTATTGGTATGCGCAAGCCACCACCGTCCCCACACCCATGTGACGGCCGCACTGACGGCTGTAAGGAACGGCAGCATGATTCCCAGGTACAGTACGCCCTCCCACACAAGCATCCTGCGCAACCAGGCGCCGCTCATACCCAGACTCTCATAGACCGCAAATGCCCTGCTGCGCACCAGGATCCTGCTCACCAGGGCATTACAGAAATTCAGGATTCCAATCACCAACATCACGCCGCCCACAAACAGCGGGATCATATACCGGTGAAAGATCGCATTCCGGAAATTCCACCGGTAATCGTCGAAGGACGTGACCGTGATCCCGGTGCCCTCCAGAAGCTGCTCCAGAAACGCCTCAAATTCCTCCTGCCTGTCCCGGTCGATATCCACCGCCACATTGCGGATGCCATGCCCCGGAAAAAGTTCGTCGAATGCCTCCATCGGCATATAGTAGGTGACATTGAACTGCGCCTGCCGGCTGTCGGCCCCGGAAACGATGGTAGCCTCATAGGGCACCGCCGCCATGATCTCAAACTCCCTGCCTGCAACCCGGAACCTGCTCCCCACAGGCGGCGTCGTTCTGATCTCGTAAGAATCCGCCCCGGCGGCGATGACGTACGCGCCCGTGGCAAACTTCTCCGGCACGAACTCTCCCTCTATCACACTGCCTCCGGCCAACGCATTCTCTAACATCAGGCCGCTCACGCCCATCACGATACCCGTATATTCTCCGCTCTCCCGCATCCTCTCGTAACCGGCCACCCAGTCCGGCTCATCCGCCATGTATTCCCTGCGAGCCACACCGTTCTCATCTTTTCCCTCAAAGGTATCCACAATAGGGGCACGCATCTCTTCATCCGCATACAAATCCACTTCCATGGTGCTGATCAGCCCAATGTCCCTCACCGCAGGGTGCTCTGTCAGCCTCCGGATCAGATCCGGCGTAATGCTCCGGCTCTCCGGATTATAACGCTGCATCCCCGTCGTGGCGGAGGCATCCTCCAGCCGGTAATCGTTCAGCGCCAGGCCATCCACATACTTGTCCTCATCAAAGCTTACCTTCTGCGTCCAGATCCCACAGAGAATGCACAGAGACAAAAGCAGGGTAAAAGCGGCAAAGGCCGACTGCCCCTTATATCGCGCCAGACCGGTAAAAGCCATCTGCATGGTCGTCGCCCGGCGCCTTTTGCCCCTGCGCGCTTTCCTTCTCCTCTCTCCCTCCACGAACCGCATCGCCTCCACCGGGCTGTTTCCCGCCACCCGGAAGAAAGGCAGGGCGCAGGCTGCCAGAGTGGTCAGCAAGGCAAACAGTGCACCCACAACAAAAGGCCAGATACGGAAAAACTGAAACGCCGGATTTTGTTCCATGCCGATCACCACCAGGGGCGCTGCCGCCGCATACAGCGCAAAGCCGCATATCCACCCCGGTATCATGGCCGGCACGCAGTAGAAGAACGCCTGCCATACGGCCAGTGCCCGAATCTGTCTGGGCGTCATCCCCAGGCTCTTGACCATGCCGTAGAAACGGACATTCTGCTTTGCGGAAATACCCACGATATTGTAGATCATCAGCACGCCGCACAACACCACGATGCCGCCTAACCGGTAATAGTTCATAGCCTCACTGTCCGCAAACTCCCGTCTGGCCTCATTGTAAGCCAGACTGACGGTATAGGAGACATCCGACAGGCCAAGATCCGTAAGCATCTCCTGTGCCTGCGCCTCCAGGTTCTTTGGCCGGTACAATGTCACGCCAAGGGCCACCCGCTCCGGCCCGCCGGGATACAGCCGCTGCGCCGTATCCGCCGTGATCCAGGCACAGGTTTCCGTCTGCCCCATCAGACTGTCCCACCATCCGCACAGCCGGAATGTGTCCGTCCGTTCCGGCCCGCCGTCCGCAGGCGTCCAACACAGCGAAACCTCGGTCCCGATCTCATGCGGAATCGCCAGCGAATACATGGTAAGCTCATCCAGCGCGATCTCGCCTTCTTTCTCCGGCATCCGGCCCTGCATGGGTACCGCCTCCGTCGCCCGGGCCCATCCGTCAGAGACCGCCGCCAGCTTCACACTGCGGTATTCCATCATGTCGTCGCTCAAGAATCCGATGGCAGACAGCGTGACTGCCTCCCGCACACTGCCATGCTCCTGCAGCGCCGCTGCCTGGGTCCTGTTCACATCATAGAACAGAATATGACTGTCAGAGCCATACATCATCCTGTAAGTATAGAGATAACCGTCCCGGATCATGCCGCCCAGGGAAAAGGAAAAGGTGTACAGCATACACACCAGCGCCACCGCTGCCACCAGAAGGAGACTCCGGCCCTTATGAAACTTGATATCCCGCCACACCAGCCTGCGGCAGACTTTCAGATTGTTATTCTGCAGCATCGTTGCCCTCCGTCCTGTGCCCTACTCCTGTCGGGCGATGCGTCCGTCCTGCATCCTGATCACCCGGTCCGCCAGCTGTGCCAGTTCCAGATTATGAGTGATCAGCACCAGAGTCCGGTGATACAATTCTGCCGTCATCTTCAACAACCCCGCCACATTCTGCCCGTTCCGGGAATCCAGATTTCCCGTCGGCTCATCCGCCAGGATGATGGACGGCTTTGGCAGCAGCGCCCTGGCAATCGCTACCCGCTGCTGCTGTCCGCCGGAAAGCATTCCCGGATAATCCCGCATCTTATCCATAAGCCCCAGAAGCTCCGTGATCTCCTGCAGGTACTTTTCATCGGGCCTTGCTCCGTCCAGATCCAGTGGAAAAAGGATGTTCTCCTCCACGGTGAGCGTCGGCACCAGATTATAATTCTGGAAGATAAAGCCCACCTTCTTGCGGCGAAAAACCGCCCGCTGCTCCTCCCGCAGACCGGATAGTCTGACGCCGTCCACGAACACCTCTCCCTCCGTAGGCGCATCCAGACCGCCCATCATATTAAGAAGCGTCGTCTTGCCGCTGCCCGAAGCGCCCACGATGGCCGTAAATTCTCCCTGCGCGATCGTCAGGTTCACACCGTCTAACGCCCTCACCTGACTGCTGCCGCTGCCATAGTATTTTTTCAGATTTTGAATTGTAATGATGTCCATTGTATCTTCCCTTTGACTGTGTTTTTCGAAAAGCTTTCTGTCAGGTTATAGTATAGCAAAAATTTTCATCCCGGTAAAACCCCTCTTTCCGTCTTTACCGCCTATCTTCTTTCCTGTATAATGTATAAGGAAACCTACACTTGATAAATCATCCGTCCCCCAACAGAGGTAACAGCATGAAATCCCTACGGATTCGTTTACATAACAATATACAGGCGCATCTGCACCCGCATTCCCTGCGGTTTCGTATTTTTCTGCTTCTGATGCTGCTGATCTTCTTTTTCAGCGCCCTTGTCGCCTACAACAATTTTTCCGCATTCTCTTTGCTGCGCAAAAACGTTTACCGCAACACGGAAGACACTTTGATCTTATATCAGGAGCATCTGGATAATACGCTGGAACGAACGGAAACCTGGCTGTATACAATGGCTCTTGACAATACCACCCTTTTTACCCTGAAAAACACTCCATACAATACCACTACCTGGTTCAGCGCCTTACATCAGCTGCAGACGGATTTCAGCCATGCTATGAGCATCTATACCGCCAACGGCTTTTTCTGTTATCTGCCCTCCTGTGAACAGCTGATCACCACCAGCAGTCAAAAAGATACCCTGCCTTTCCGACAGGCTGTCCTGGATGCCATCTCGCAGGAGAATCCGGACTTTTTCTCCTGGGCATTGTTCCGGTCAGGGGATTCTTACTATCTGCTCCGCATTTTATTCATCGACAATGCCTATACAGGCGCCTGGGTCAGTCTGGACACCCTGCTTGATTCCATGACCGGCAAGGAAGATGGTTCCCGGCTCGTATTCTCCGACGCGGAAGGCCTCCTGTACCGCAGCGGCCAGCCGTCCATCACCATCACGCCGCCAAGACAGCAGAAAGAGGCTCCTTATGCCTGTGAGCATATCGAAGGAGAGAAGATGTTTGCCGTATCCCGCAAGTTAAGCAGCAGCGATTCCTACCTCACACTTCTTGTTCCTTACGCCGATATCAACAGCGCCAGTACTTCATTATATACGGCATTATTGATCGTCGGATTCAGTTTCCTGGTCATCTGGATCATGCTGGTGCACATTCTCAACCGATGGATCTTAAAGCCCGTGGCGGATCTGATCACCGGCATCAGCCATCTGCGCACCGGAGATCTGGATACCCATGTTACAACGGGCGGACAACTGGATGAATTTCAGAACATGACCACCGCCTTCAATGACATGGTCACGGAGATCAAGGACTTAAAGATCGATGTATACGAAAGAAAACTGCAGGGACAGAAACTGGAAGCCCAGTTTCTCAAGCAGCAGATCACGCCCCATTTCCTGATCAACTGCCTGAATACAGCCTATCAACTCACAGAAACCGACCATCCGGAACTTGCCAGAAAGATGCTGCGGGATTTAAGCCAACACCTCCGCTATACGCTTTCTTCCGGACAGACCGTCACGTTAGGAGAAGAGTTGGACGTAGTACGCAATTATATTGAGTTGTCGGGAATCCGTTATCCCGGCTGTCTGTCCCTGTCATTAAACTGTCCGGACGGTCTCCTGCAGGCCACCGCGATCCCGCTTCTGATCTTAAACTTTGTGGAAAATACGATAAAATATGAAATTGTCATGGGACAACTTCTGGAAATACATATCGAGATTTCTCATTATCAGAAAGAGGATGAAAAGCGTCTTGCTATCAGCATCTGGGATTCCGGAAAAGGCTTTTCCGATAAGATACTGACTGATCTGCACGACATAGAAAATTACCTGGCATTGGAGGATTATCATATCGGTATCACAAACGTGATACTGCGGGCACGGTACGCTTTTGAAACCCCCGTGTTCACATTCTCCAACCGTCCGGGCGCCGGGGCCCAGATCGATATCGATCTGCCTTATATTCCCTATAAAAAAGCAGTTTTACCCCCCCCCGCATATAATCTATGAGATGACGCATCTGCCAACGTGATATCATGTTTCCGCTGCGCCACGATATCACAGCCGGAACAGAAACACCGCTTGGAAGGTTCGTCTTCCTGAAAGGAGTCCTCACATGAATCTGCTCATAGTAGACGACGAATATTACAGTGTGGAAAGCATCAAACGCAAACTGGAAGCAAACCGGCCCGAGATCGGCCGGATCTTCTGCGCTTATAATACCAACCAGGCGCTTGAGTGTTTTGCCCAAAATGAGATTGACATCATGATATGCGATATCGAAATGCCCGGCGGAAACGGACTGGAACTGCTAAACGCCGTCCGTAGCCGCAATCTGGATACCATATGCATCTTTCTCACTGCCTATGCCCGGTTCGAGTATATATCCAACGCCATGAAACTTTCCAGCAGTGACTATCTTCTCAAGCCCGTGGAGGACGAACAGCTCTATGCCGCTCTTAATAAGGCACAGGACCAACTCAACAAGCGCAAACGGGATCAGCTCAATACCTTGTACGCCAGCTACTGGAAGGAGAGCGAACTTACTCTGATGGAGCAGTTCTGGCTTGATCTTTTTACCCACGCCGTCTCTGCCAATGAAGAAGACATCCTTCTGGAGTTAAAATATCGCAAGCTAAATCCCGGACAGTCTTCCGACTCCTTCTTCCTGTTGATCATCCAGGCTGATTTTTCCGGTCTTTTTTCTACCGACCGCAGTCTGTATGAATTTGCCTTGAAGAACATTCTGCGCGAATACTTTTATACGAGACAGGAACTGCCCGTCACGGTACGGATCACGGAGCAGTTCTTTGCCCTGCCGCTTCCTGCCGCCGGACGAACTCAGGAAGGGATCACACAGTTATGTCGGCAGGCACTGGAGCATTTTGTGCCCCATTTCCCGGTTCCCTTTAATTTCTTTCTCTCCGGAGAGGCTCTGTCCATGCAACGACTCGCTGACCAATGCGAGAAAATGCTGCAGGCGGCTCACAGAAATGTATCCCATGAGAATCACGTGTTTGACTTATCCTGCATTTCTGCCGAAGAGGCGGATATAACAAGGCCTGCTCTTCCCAGCGACCGTTGGAGCCGGTTCCTGCACACTGGAGAAATGGAACCGCTGCGCACGGAAGTATCCGCCTGGCTGAATCAGCTTAAGCATTCCGGCGGCGCCACCCGGGAATCCCTGACCGCTTTCTATTATGATTTTCTGCGGATCCTGCTTGGCAGCATCGATCCGGAACAGGAAGAAGCTTTTCAGGCATTGCACGACCAGCTGGCCAGGCAGTCAGCCGACCAGACCTGCTCCTCTTTCCGTATGCTGTTGGACCAGATCTCAGATATGCTCACAGTTTACGCACAATGTCTGGAACAGGCAAGATTACAGGATAATGCCGTAAGTACAGTGAAAGCCTATATAAGAAACCACCTCTATGAAGAATTGAATCGGGATGCACTGGCCGCCATGGTCTATCTGAATCCGGACTATCTCTCCCATCTTTTTAAGCGGGAAACCGGATTCTCCCTGACCAACTATATTATCGAGACAAGAATCCAGGAATCCAAGCGCCTGCTTTCCAGGAAGGATATGAGTATTCAGGATATCGCCATCTCCTGCGGCTTCCAGAATATCTCCTACTTCTCAAGACAATTCAAGCGGACAACCGGCATGACGCCGCGGGAATTTCGTAAGCTTGGCGCCCCCAGATAAGACTGTTGAACTAAAGACCGGCCTGACTGCCACAGCAGTCAAACCGGTCTCTTTTCTCCAAAGCACCTCTAAATGACTTCTCTAACCCTTGACACCGCCAAGCGTGATACCCTTGACGAAATTCTTCTGAATAAAGGGATAGACAATGATGATGGGCAGGATACCCATAGCCGCCATAGCCATACGCACCGTAGCGGAAGGAATCTGAGCCAGGCCCTCTCCTGCATTCCCGATATTGGAAGCATTCGTTGTCAGCGCCTGAATATTCTGCATCAGCCTGTTCAACAGGTTCTGTATACTGAACAGGTCTGTTCTCTTTACCAGATAGATATAACCGTTGTTCCAGTCGTTCCAATAGGCGATACCTGAGAACATCGCAATCGTCGTTATGATCGGCTTGGAAAGCGGAACGGCGACCTTCCACATCGTGGTCAGTTCACTGGCCCCATCTATATATGCCGCTTCCAGAATCTCCTCTGGCACTCCTGTCGAGAAGTAACTCTTCATCAGCAACACATTAAATGCGCTCATCAGCAAAGATGGGATCAACAATCCGAAAAACGTGTCCTTAATGTGGAATACTGTCGTATAATTGATGTAAGTGGGCACCAATCCACCGTTAAACAACATAGTAAAAAATACAAGGAAAGTGATCACCTGCCGCCCGGGCAGTCCCTTCTTGGACAATCCATAAGCAAGGCACATTGTGATCAACACACTGCAGGTCGTTCCGATAACCGTCAGAATGATGGAAATGCCATATGCTCTTAAGATCGTAGAACTATTGGAAGTAAACACCCACTCATAAGCATAAGAGCTCCACTTCTCCGGCAGGAAGGAGTATCCATTCTGGATCAGCGTTGCATTATCCGTAAGAGAGGATACAAACATCAGAATGATCGGAACAAGCGCCATAAGTGATAAAAGCGTCATTACAATATGGCCTATGCAGTTAAAAATCTTATCTTCACGCGTCTTCATATTCCCCTCCTATATTAATGCACTCTCTTTGTCGATCCGTCTTACAACCAGATTCGCCACCAGTACAAGAACGAAACCGACGATAGACTGGTACACGCCTGCTGCCGCCGACATGGAGATATTACCCATCTGAAGCAATCCTCTGTACACATAAGTATCGATGGTATTCGTGGTCGAATACAACGCTCCCTGGTTCATCGGCACCTGATAGAACAACCCGAAATCCGAGTAGAAGATCCGTCCGATCGCCATCAGTGTCAGCATAATGATCGTTGGTTTCAAAAGCGGCAATGTGATATATTTGATCTGCTGCCATTTCGTCGCCCCATCAATCTGCGCCGATTCATAGAAAGAGCGGTCAAATCCCATCAAGGTTGCAAGATAAACGATACAGTTATATCCTACCGATTTCCATGCGCTCACAAAGATCAGGATGAACGGCCAGTATTTCGCTTCCGAGTACCAGCTTACCGCTTCCTTGCCGAGCAGCTTCAGAATACTGTTATTGATAAAACCATTTTCCACACTGAAAAAAGCAAACACCAGATAACCAATGATAACCGATGAGATCAGATTCGGCAGAAGGATCGCACTCTGGTAGAATTTCTTGACCTTCCCGGTCAGTTCACTTAAAATAATAGCCACTGTGATCGCCATCACCGTATTGACTACGATAAATGCCAGGTTATAGCCAATCGTATTTCTGGTGATCACCCATGCGTCATCCGTGGTGAACAGATATGTAAAATTCTGGAAGCCGACCCATGGACTCTTATAGATTCCCAATCCCGCATTATACTTTTTGAAAGCCACCGACAGACCGGGAAGCGGCATATAATTATTGATAAACAGATAGATCAGTCCGGGAAGCATTAACAGGTAGATCGGTATAAACCGCTTAAATCTTTTCAGCGTCATTTTCTTTGCACCCCCGCCTGGCATAGACGCTGTCTTCGCTCTTGACATATCCCCAAATCTCCTTTCTACATTTCGACAGATACTTTCAGCGTATAGAAAGGCCGGGACGGGAAAACGTACTGTCCCATTTTTCCTGCCCCGGCTATTCCATGATCCGCCGTGTGATTATTTTGTTGCTGCCCACGCATCAAGCTGCGTCTGTTTCTCATCGATGATCTTCTGTAAGCCTGCAGACATCATCTTCTCATTCATCTCTGCAATACCTGCTTCCGGCTCTACAAAACCATACTCTATGCTGGTCTGATACTCGTTGTATACATTCTGTACTGCCGTCACTTCATTGGCCACATTAGTCGTGTCAAAAGTAAAGCCGCTGGCTGCCGATACGACTGCAGAATCATTGAACTCCTTCATCTCGTCCCACAGAGTTGGGGAATTTCCTACCCAGATATGGGTCAGGAACTGATTCGGCATCAACCATCCCATAGAATGATTCCAACCGGAAGTGGAAGCGTCAACACCGTCCGCGAAATCGGCCAGGCCATCTTCACCAACCTTATAGTGAACTCCCTCGATCCCCCACGCGAGAACATTGGCCAGATCGGCATTGGTATAAAGTTCGTTCAAATACTTCATAGCTGCTTCCGGGTGTGCTGCCGTGATCGGAATCGCCCAAGGGAAACTTGCCACAGAGGTAGAAGATACATAATTATCCATAGTCTGGAAAATTGTCATCTCACGCCCGCACAGGTTCGTCTCCTGCGCCTTGATACCCGGTTTTCCGCCTGTGGTATAACTCATCAGCGTGCCTGCCTTTACAAGTTCTGTTGCTGCCGTTGTATCGGTGGCCGCATCCTGACTGATATATCCCTTCTGGTTATAATCATAGATACGCTTACAATAATTCATATAGAAATCGCTTGTGAACAGATTCTCTACCTTCAGTTCCTTACCGTTGTCCAACAGAACACCGAACACGCTGCCGCCCAGAGAGTCCACATTGGAGAACTGGGACATAGCACTTGTGCTTGGACGGTAAACTTCCTTATCCGGATATTTCTCATGCAGCTGTGCATAAATATCGTTTAATTCCTCTATGGAGATACGAATAATCTCAGAATCACCGCTTAAGTCATAACCGATCCCTTCCAGATACTCTGTTGCCACTGCCGCGCAGCCACGTCCCTGTGCCATATCCCTGTTATTCGGCAGTCCGTACAATACACCGCCTACACGGCAGGCATCAATATTTGCCTGTCCCATCGTATCTACAATACCCGAACCGTAAGTGGAAAGCAGGTCGTTCTCTTCCAGATTACTCAAATATCCCTGCTGCACTGCATTTGCATATGCAAATCCCAAAGTGGAAACGATATCGATCTGTTCGCCGCCGGATAATGCCAGTGTCATACTCTGGTTAAAAGAACCATAATCCGAAACCTGCAGCTCAATCTCGATTCCCAGTTTGTCCCTGGTGATCTCATTCATGGCTTCCTGAACCTTCTCCGTGTCTGCCGGAGCTCCCGTCCATGTCGGAAAAGCCACGATCAGTTTCGTAACTTCGCCGGACGCACCGCCTTCTTCCGCAGCCGCACTGTCCCCACCGGTCTGTGCCTCGCCGCCGTCTCCGCCGGTCTGTGCTGTGTCTCCACTGCCTCCGCCGCAGGCACATAAGGAAAATGCCATCACGGAAGCCATCAACATTGCTACGATCTTCTTTTTCATACTCCATTTCCTCCAGTTTTATTTTTTCTCACTATAAACTCTAAAGCTGCGGCCGCAACTCATTTACGTGTCCTTATTATAGACCAGACCATCCATGCAAAAAAGAACTATCCTGCGTCAAAATGACACAATCCTGTCTTTTGTCCCCCTCCGTATTGTGCAACTTTACAGCCGGAAAATTCTTTTTTTCTTTCTACTGATTTAATATAATGATAAAAGTACAGAAAATGGCTCATTTCCTGTTCCATGTGCCTTCCTGTTTCGTATGGGCCGGACGGGAAAAGAGCCATAACAACCGAGAGGAGGATTTCTATTTCATGAGCAAACATTATTCCACTATCGCCAAAGTATTCGACTTCGGACCGCACATCAATAAGATCATTCTGAACACGGAATGCGAACTGGCCGGCGCCGGTCTGTCGCCTTCCCAGTTCGAGGTTGCGGTCACCAGAACTTCCACCCAGGGAGAGGATTTCGTCTGGCCACAGTTTATGGGCGCCAAACCGGATGATTCCATGCACGGCAGCCGCACCGTTACCGGTCTGTACGTCTCGGACGCAGACGGCAATCCTGCGCAGTCCGGCACATATATCACACTGGAAATGTACTGTCACCCCATGCAGGGTCTGGGTTCCACGATCCGCTTCGACGGACATTATAATGTATCCGTCAACGTGGACTGCGTCATCACCCAGAAAGAGCCGATCCGAACGGATGCGGGCACTCTAGAAGGCATGGTCTTTGACCGGAATGACGGAAACAAACTGCTCTACGGCGATCTGCTTCGGACGGGCTCCTTCGCCCATCCCAGGACGCCTCTTTCCTATGTATACTACGAGCCGGATACTTCCGACAACAACAGACATCCGCTGATCATCTGGCTGCACGGCGCCGGAGAGGGCGGCATGGAACCTGCCATCGCCGCCACCGGCAATAAAGTTGTCAATCTGATCTCTCCCGAGATCCAGCAGTATTTCGGCGGCGCTTATCTGTTGGCGCCTCAGGCTCCCACCTACTGGATGGACGACGGCGACGGCGAGATTTCCTTAAGCGGCAACTCCATCTATGTGGATGCGCTGGATAAGCTGATCACGGATTTCGTGGAAACACATCCGTCTGTCGATCAGAACCGGATCTATATCGGCGGCTGTTCCAACGGCGGATTCATGACCATGAAGATGATCCTGCACACTCCTGAGCGCTTTGCCGCCGCCTTCCCGGTCTGCGAGGCATTGGCAGATGACAGGATATCCGACGAGGCTATCCGAAGCATCGCCCATCTGCCGATCTGGTTCACCCATGCCAGGACGGATACCGTAGTAAATCCGGATCAGTTCGTCATTCCCACCTATAAGCGGCTTGTGGCAGCCGGAAACAGCAACGTGCACTTCACCTTCTGGGATAAGGTAACCGATGCCACCGGCCTGTATCAGGCAGAAGACGGCGCCCCCTTCGAATACATGGGCCACTGGTCCTGGATCCCCATGCTGAACAACGAATGCACGCTGGATTACGACCAGACGCCCGTGACCCTGGACGGCACGCCCGTAACGATCCTGGAATGGATGGCGGCACAGAAGAAAAGAAATACACAAGAGTAAGTAAAAGAGGGTTGCCTAGTGCAACCCTCTCCTCTTCGCCGTATCCACGACCCGCTCCACCAGCCAGTCTCTGTCTTCCCGCAGCACATAACCCGCCGCCACCGCTCTGTCCGCACTCTCTTCCACCAGCCTGCGATAGTGATTAAGATCACCGTAAAGCGCCTCCAGCTTCTCCGGTGAAAAGGGCATCACATTACCGAACATCTCCTGGATCGTACCGTCCTGCCTCTTGCTGAAAGACGTATAAGTACCGGTAGCGCAGTCCACCGCCGGATGGCGGATGCCGCCCATGGCATTGCCAAGCGCGTCGGTAAGGTTCTCCACGAAGTTGCCGAAGAATCCCCAGCATGCCTGCTTTTTCCGCACGATCCTCGTCTGGATCTTCGGTGCATGGGGCGCCGGAATCCCGTGGATCGCCCAATTGTACAGATGATAGAAAGCCGCATGGAAGATCGGCTCATAGGGACAGTCCATCGGCTCCCCCTCACAGCCCTCCCACACATTGGTAAATCCCAGCCTGTTTAAATCTTCCCTCTGATATCCCTCGTAATACTCGATCAGATTATAGGCCGTGTCATGGCTGGAAGCCGGGATCTGCCAGGTTCGGAACTTAAATTCCGGTTCATCAAAATCACCGTACCAGTAGGCATATTTATTCTCACTCTCCGTATTGACGGCAATCACCGGTTCCTTGCCGCCCAGGATACTGCCCTGTGGGATACCGCTTTGTCCGAACCGGAAGGCGGAACTGTAAGCGTTCATCGGTGCATCCGACACGCCGCAGCCCGCCAGAAGATAACCGTCAAACAACGGGCCGTCCTTCTCAATCTGCGGCTGATACGCGAAAGAGTGCAGGATCCTGGCAATATAACCGCCGGACTGGGACCAGCCGGTCAGAAACAGATGCGCCGGACCGTAAGCCGCAAGCGGGTTCTCCTCCCCGTCCTTACGCAGCAATCGGGCCAGATCGATCAGCATATCCCAGAACAGACCGCTCTCATAGTCCTCCAGAAACAGCATCGGATTGTCCTTGATCTCCGCGATCGGCGTCCTGCTCCGATCGGGATTCTCCCAGTTGATCGGCGCATACCGCTCCGGATCGAACCGCTTCAGCGCGTCAACCACCTGCCCCTTACTGGTGATGCCGATGTAGATGTCGCCGTTCCTTGTAAAAAACCGCCAGGTGTCCACCCATATCCTGTCGATGTCGATCATGGCCGTGGCATTTAAGACCTCGATCACGATATTGCCGCTGAACTTCACCGTCTCCACAGGCCGGCGCACCAGCAGTCTGGTGGTGTAAGGCGCATCCGCTATCGCAACCTTAGGATTCTGAAAGGTATCCTCCTCATAGACATTGGCCGTACCGCTCATAAAATACTCATCTTCCACATAGCCAATCTCTTTAAAACAACATTTCTCCGCCGCCGACGCAAAGGGATGCTTCCCTTCCGCCACCGGAACCAGCTTCATTTGTGTGATCATAACCGTATCCTCCTTCTTTTTGCTGATGATCAAACCACTGATCTACAGGCGCAACGTGCTTTATGCCTTTTGCCCCTGACATCCTGCTATCAATGTATTATAGTATTTTCACCAAACAATGTCAATTATATTAGGTATTATTTTGTTTTTATTAGGTTAACAATATTGACATTTTTATTTTATAACAATATAATTTAAATAATAACCGTAAACCTAACAAACCTAACACAATAATATTAAAAGTACAAAAATGTAATGGACACCTATTCACATTTTCATCAAACACAGGAGGACAATACCATGGATCATTCCACAAACACAACAAACGATTTTCCCACAGTTTCCACCTGGCGGCAGATCATTCTCCCTTACGAGACTGCCTGCGACTATGCCAATCCCTTTCTGGATGTAAGCATCAGGGCAGTCTTTACCGGCCCGGACGGCAGCACAATCACCCGGGAAGCTTACTGGGACGGCGGCCGCAGTTATAAGTTCGCCTTCGCTCCCACAGTGCCCGGTATGTGGCGCTTTCGCATCGAAGCCCCGGAAGAGACCGGCTTAAACGGTGTTACGGGCCAGATATGCGCTACGCCCTACTCCGGAGATCTGGCCATCTACCGCCATGGCTTCTTAAAGACCGATCCCACCAACACTTATCTCACCTACCAGGACGGGACTCCTTTCTTCTGGCTGGGAGATACGCACTGGGCTTTCGCCTACGGTGAGCGCTGGGATCAGTCCAACCATCCGCAGATGAAGAGCATGTTCCGGGGTATGGCCGACCGCCGCGCCGCACAGGGTTTCACCGTTTACCAGACCAACCTGCGGGCCGATTCCGGCAGAGACGGTATCCCCTCCCCTTATTGGGTCGAAGGACAGGAAGGTATCCTGCCCAACGTGGCATTTTATCAGAAAGAGCTGGACCGCCGCATGTACTATCTGGCAGACTGCGGACTTGTCAACGCACTGGGCTTCGCCTGGTTTATGTCGATCCTTGATCACATTCCTGTTTGGAAGAATCTGGCCCGCTATATCATCGCCCGTTATGGCGCTCTCCCCATCGTGTGGACTCTCTCCGGAGAAGTAGCAGGCTACGCGCCGGAACCCATGCGTTCCCGCCTGATCGACGACTGGCGGCAGGTTGCCTTGTATGTGGAGGAGCTTGATAGCTATCACACCCTTCAGACCGCCCACTACGACAACCACCGTCCTTTCTCCGACTATTATTATGAAGAAGACTGGTATGATTTTACCCTGAATCAGGCCGGACATGGGGACTTCCCCATAAACGTCAAATACTATCATGACTACCGCCGTACTCATCCGGATAAGCCTTTCGTGGAAGGAGAAAGCCTCTATGAATTCTGTTCCACCCTGGAAGAAAACGGCTCCAGGCTCTGCACCGCCGATATGGTCCGCCGTGTGGCCTACACCGCCATCCAGTCCGGCGCCTGCGGCTACACCTACGGAGCGCAGGGAATCTGGGATAATATATGGGAAAAACCGGAAATGCCAGACCCGTTCAGTCCTTTTAACCGCTTCGGCATCCCCTGGTATGAATCGATAGACGGTATCGGAGCCGTACAGATGGGCTATATGAGACGCTTTTATGAAGAAGAACATTTCGAGACTCTGAGACCTGTTTGTGCATCTGCCATCTCCCCCTTCGGCATCCTGACCGAAGTCGATATGTTCAGCCCGCTGGCCACTGCGGATATTGACCGGAAGCACATTCTGATTTATTATAATGAACATACACGTGGCGGCTGCCGGATCGAAGTCCCTCACAGCGAAACCTTCCACGCATCCTGGTTTGATCCACGGACCGGTGAAAGAACAGCGCTTGCTGCACCGCTTACACCTGCGGACGGCTGGCTTGACTGCCCGGGCAGAACAGAAGGCGGGGACTGGGTA
Organism: uncultured Lachnospiraceae bacterium; assembly: GCA_947564645.1. Taxonomy (GTDB): domain Bacteria; phylum Bacillota; class Clostridia; order Lachnospirales; family Lachnospiraceae; genus UBA3282. The sequence continues at coordinate 69,367 of CANOCU010000002.1, read as the reverse complement.
CTGGTGCTGCGGGTCTGATACAGGCTCCCCTTTCAAATTTTTATTTCAAGTAGGAGATTTCATATGGCAGGCATATCCATGAGAGAACTGGCGGATCTGCTGGGCGTAAGTACGGCTTCCGTATCCGTCGCCCTGCGGGGCAAATCCGGTATTTCCGAGGAGACAAGACAGCGTATTCTGGAGGAAGCCCACAGACAGGGCTACGATATGGGAAGGCTCAGTGCGCCGGACAGGAAGGGTATGATCGAGATCATAGATCTCTCCTACCGGGCGCTTGGCATGTCCCCGGAAGACTCCCTGTATTACAATCAGTTTCTGGAAGCGGTCTCAAGGGAACTTAACGACAAAGGCTACCAGATTGCCGGGCCTTTTGCGCCCTCCGAGCCGGGTTTTTCCTCCCGTCCGCCGGCGGACGGCGGTATCCTGCTCGGCGCCGCCGCCACTGATGACCAGATCAGGCAGTACCAGACGCTGGGCATCCCTTTCGTGGTCACCGGCATCTCTTCGGATCTCTTCCCGGCCAGTACGGTTTCCCACGACAACCATGCCGGCATCCGCTCGGCGCTCCTTTATCTGCAGAAGCTTGGTCATACCCGCATCGGCTATCTGCGTTCCCTGGGCATGGCACCCGGCGAGGACAGGCAGCAGGCCTGGCAGTATGAGATGTACCGCCTGCAGCTGACCCCCGGGGAGAGTCTGGATATCAGCAACGATCCGGAGATTACCCGTCCGGAGATCTTATTGGGCCGTCTGCATGACTGGCTGGACCGCGGGCTTCCCGAAGCCAGCGCATTCTTATGTGACAACGACTCCCTGGCGGCCGCGTTTATGCGCGCCCTGCGGGATAAAGGACGGATTCCCGGCCGCGATATCTCCGTAGTCGGCTTCGATGATATGCCTTTCTCCGCTTTTCTGGAACCACCGCTTACCACGGTGCGCACCTGTGAACCGGAACTTGGCATCGCCGCCGCCACTCTGCTGTTACGCTGTATGGAACAGCCCGGCCGCACCCACTGGCATATCAGGATGGGAACCTCCCTTGTTGAGCGGGTAAGTGTCTGCCCGGCCATACCCTCTTTCTCTTCCCATGCGTAAGAGCGCCTCTGAACAGGGCCTGGCCGCACTTTATACTGCATGTGATCACGTCGTCGTTTCACGCTCTGCCAAATATACCGGAAGCACATAACGCGCGCTCTCTTTTTGCCTGCCATCCATATGGTCAAGCAGCAGAGACACTGTCTTACGCGCCATATCCCTGACCGGCTGATGCACGCTCGTGATCGTAGGATGATACAGCGTTGCGAGTGCCGAATCATCATAACCTGTTATCTTCACATCTTCCGGCACGCCGATTCCCAGCTCCCTGAGCCCGATCATCGCACCGATGGCCAGCAGATCCGTCGTACACACCAAACCGTCCAATCTGTTGCCTGCTCTGCTGTACGCCTTAATCTTTGCGGCTGCCGCCTCCACTGAAACACTGTCAGCTTCAAGCGCCCTCACTGCGAGATCATGCGCTGCAAGCGCCTTTTGATAACCGGTAAGCCGCATCTTCTGGTTATGATCCATCGTGCGGGCATAGAGCATGGTAATATCCTTACACCCTTTCCGGATCAGGCATTCTGCAGCCAGATATCCACCGCTTTCGTTATCCGATTCTACCACCACACAATCGCTGTCCGTATCATAATTGTCAGGCCGGCGGTCCACATAGACCACCGTCACGTCATGCAGACTGTAATGCCGTTTCCCGGAAATGAAGATAATACCGCTTACACGCTGCGACAGCAGTGCGTCGATATGCTTTTTTTCCAGGGCATCCGATTCGTTTGTATTACAGATGACCGTTGAATAGGCATGTTCAAATAAGATTTTCTCGATCTCCAACACGAGCCCTGCAAAATGGGCGTTCGTAATATCGGGCACGATCACGCCGATAATGCGGGAATGCTGCTCCCGCAGACTCTTGGCAATCGTATTCGGATGATAGTTCATCTCCTCCATAACATGCCGCACTCTCGCCTCAGTCTCTGCAGAGAACCGCCCATTCTGATTGATCACGCGGGAAACCGTTGCCACCGACACTCCTGCCCTCCCGGCGATCGTCTTCATATTGATCTTATCCTTCATCACGCTAACCTCTTAATTTTGCATAAACAGCCGCTCCGGCGACGCTTTTGTCCGGTTCATCCTCTGCATAGATAATATGCAGATCCTGCGCCGGATAAGGCTTCCTGGTCCGGGCCACAATCCTCTCCTGCAGCTGATCGCGGGGAAAATCCGCCATATTGGTGACACCGCCGCCGATCAGCATATGATCCGGATCCAGGATATTGATCTCCGCTGCCACTACCGCCGCCATACGATCCACAAATTCCCGCAGCGCTTCCTCGTTCCCATGCTCTGTAAACAATGCTTCGACCGGTGTCTTAGGATACCGTGTATTCTGCAAGTGTACAAGATACTTACCGGCTGCCAGATTCTCCACGCAGCCCTCATTGCCGCAGCCGCACAAGACCCTGCTGCCCATTGCGGGAATATGGCCGATCTCGCCCGCCACACCGTTCTTCCCAAGAAGCGGTTCCCCGCCTATCATAATGGCGTTGCCAATACCCGTCCCGAAATAAATGCCACAAATCACCCCGTCAGCAGGCAGATGGTATTTGGCAATGTCATAGTACAGCGCCAGTATCACATCCCTCTCTGCCAAAACATGAACGCCCAGCCTTGCTCCCAGTTCTTCCACCACCGGAAGATTCTCCATCCATTCCAGATTGGGCGCCTGCAGAACCTTCTTTCTGCTCCTGTCCAGAGTTGCCGGGAATCCGATCACAACGGCGTCAAAGGAAGTATCCCCTGCGTAATCCACAATAAACCGTGCAATATCAGCAAGTACGTCGTCCGATCTGAGCACGTTCTTTGTCGGCGCCTTCTGAAAGCGGATCACAGTTTGTCCGTCGCACACCATTCCGATCCGAAAATGGGTGCCTCCGATATCGATCCCGATCAGTCTCATGTCAGTCACCCGGAAACAGGATTCCTGCTTCCCTGCGCGCAGACTCTATCACTTCCACCGCTGCAAGCGTAGCGTCAAGACCGGCATAGACACAGGCATGATCCTCCGCAAGCAAAAGACGCGTGATTTCCCTGATCTCATAGGACCAGCGGTCGGGATTCGGCTGTTCATTGCGGGTCTCATCACCGGTCTTCGTAACCGTCCGCACGGACTCGATGCCGTTAGAACCGTTTCGAACATAAATATAGCCCTGCTCTCCTTCGATCTGAAAGAAATTCACGCCCCACGTGTCCTTGGCACCGGCATTGCTGCTGACAAAACCATCATATTCCATCATCATCACACCGGAAGTATCAGACAACCCCGGATAACGGTTCGCATAATATCTGGCGCTCTTCGGTTTCCCAAATAACAGTATATTCAACAGCACATTATAAAAATTAATGTCCATCAGACAGCCGCCCGCATAGTCCGGATCGAAGATCGCCGGCTTCTCCCCTCTAAGCACCGCATCATAGCGGCTGGAATATTGACTGTAATTGCTAAGGACCAGTTTGACTTGTCCGATCCTTGCAAGCTCTTGTTTCAAAATGGCATAATTAGGCAGATAGCCGGTAGGCGCCGCCTCCATGAGAAGCAGATGCCTTTCCCTGGCAAGCTGCACCAGTTCCTTCGCCTGAGACGCTTTGGTCGTAAAAGGTTTCTCGCAGATAACATGTTTCCCGACCATCAAAGCCTTCCTTGTCTGTTCATAATGAAGCAGATTGGGCGTCGCAATATAGACCGTATTCACTTCCTCATCCGCCAGAAAGGCATCCATGTCCGTATAGATCTTCTGACAACCATATTCTCCGGCCAGTTTCCGCGCCTTCTCCTCACTCCGGGAATAGACCGCCTCCAGCTCGATTCCATTCGTTACGCTTACATGATTCAGGATCGTGTGTACGATCACACCGCTTCCGATCGTTCCCAGTCTCACTTTTTCCATGATCTCGCCACCTCCGTTGCCTCTTCCAATATCTCAAGTACTTTTATGACTTCCTCATCCTTCACACACTTCTGCCCGCCATTCTCAATAGCATCCACCAGCGAATCGTAGATCCGCTCATAATGAGCACAGTCTACCGGTACCTTCTCAGTGATCTTCTCTCCCGCATCGTTGACATATATAAGGGTTCCCCAACGATCCTCCGGTGCCGGCGCCGTATTGATCACATGTCTGCCCACAATTTTCTTCTTGCTCGAATTATGAACCACCGGTGGAAGGATAAAACTGCCCCTGGTTCCATGAAGCGTAAACCGCGGATGCTCGATCAGAACACACATGGAAGTATTAACAGACGCTTTACAATTCCCATAGAAAAACTCCAGATCATAGTAATCGTCGCCGACACCGGGATGATGAATGCTGCGCACATCCAGAACAGTCCTGTCCGGCATACCGAGCAGACTGATCACCTGATCCACTGTATGTACGCCAAGATTATACAAGGTTCCCAGATGGTCATACCATCCGTTCTCTTTATAATAATCATAATGGCTCTCGAGGCGCACCAGCTCCCCCAGCTTCCCGCTGTCCGTCACCGCCTTGACAGCCAGAAAGTCCGCGTCAAAACGCCGGTTCTGATTGGGCATACAGATCAGCCCCTTCTCCTTCGCCAGGGCGAAACATTCCCGCGCTTCCTGTGCAGTCGGTGCAAAAGGTTTCTCGATCAGAGCATGTTTGCCGGCCTGCAGGATCTGCCTGGCATAAGGCATATGAAACTGATCCGGTGCAGATACGACCACCAGATCTACCTCCTCGTCACATAAGACGTCATTGAAATCCGTGGTAAAAATCAGTTCAGGATAAAAAGGTTCATATTCCGCAAACTGCGCAATATCCTCCTTACGCCGAAAGACGTATTTCGCCCTGATATCCTTTCGGTTCTCCACATAAGGGATATGATATTCCCGAACGGAAACGCCAAACCCCACATAAGCTGCTGTGATCATGCTTGTCCTCCTCCTTTTTCTTTGAGATCCTTTTTATAAATAAGTAATCGTTTACTCATCTCAATGATCTCTTGCCTTGCAATGCGTATTACGTAGTGTCTTTCATGAGTAAACGTTTACTCATTAAAATAATATTATCTTTTCTCATCCGCTTTGTCAAGTCAGTATTTTACTGCCGGCTCGTCTGCCAGCAACAGCGGCTTTAGCCCTTACCATATCACGTCAGCAGATACACCGAAAACACAGATCCCACCCCCACCGCAGATCTCACGCTGATATACCCTCTCTGTCTGGTGACGATCTTCTGCGCCAGATACAGTCCCAGGCCGACGCCCTCTTTTGCCGCTGCCGCCTCGCTGCGCCAGAAGCGCTTGAACACCTCGTTACACTGCTCCTCCGGAATGCCCATCCCGGTATCCTCAATATCCACCCGGGTATAGAACTGCCATGGGCGCACCCGGATACTGATGCTGCCGCCCACCGGCGTATACTTGACCGCATTGTCCAGGAGATTGCCAAGCGCCTCCGCCGTCCATTTCGCATCATGTCTGGCCGTAATGCTGTGATCGCACTCCACCGAAAGGGTAATCTTTCCGGCCTCCGCTCTGACCCAGATTCCGTTCAATGCCTGCGCGATCGTATCATACAGATTCGCTTTCTCCACATGCAGTGTGAAGGTCCCCGTCTCTAGCCGTGACATCTTGATCAGAGACTGCAGCAGGAAGTCCAGCTTGTTGATCTGCCCCGCCATAGTGTCCAGAAATTCTCCGCGCTTTTCCACACTGAGTTCATGGGACTGCAGAATGCCCATGAACATCTGCAGATTGGCAATGGGTGTCTTCACCTGATGGGAGATATCCGACACCAGTTCCTGGATCACCTGCTTGTCCTGCCTGCTCTGCCTGCGCCCCTCGCTCATCAGGTCATAATACTGCATGAACTTTCCCTGTATTCTCGCTGTCAGGGTATCTTCATAAGGAAAATACGCTTCCGGTCTCCGCTCCGCGATCAGATCGTCCAGTGTCCGGCAAAGTTCGTCCGCAAACCGGCAAAGCTGCCGCCTCTGCCATAAACTCCACAAAAAACCGAGCACGCACAATCCCGCACAAAGTCCCACAAGCGCAGCCCGGATATCCGTCCGCGGCACCCAGGTCCATACCACATAAGCAAAACAGGCGAACATCGCCGCCCCCGCCGCCAACACACACCACCGCATTATGCTGTCTGCTCTCTGTCCCATTCCTCCGTCTCCCGTTCTTGTTATATGTTCCTGTTATTTGTTTTTTATCCGTTCCTGTTATGGCGTTTACTATACTTTACGGTCTTGCTCTTCCTGACATGGCTTTATGTCCTTTTCTCCCATATATATCCCATCCCGCGCACCGTCTTGACATACGTATGCGTCTCATCCTCGATCTTCGCCCGCAGTCTGTTCATCGTCACCGTCAGCGTATGGTCATCAATGAAATTTCCCTCGTAGTCCCACAATCTCTCCAGTAACATCCGTCTTGTGACTACATTGCCCGCATTGGCCACCAGGATCTTCAGCATCTTGTACTCATTGGGCGTGATAGACAGTTTCTCACCGCCCCGCACGGCAGTCAGGGCTTCAAGATCCAGCTGCAGGAAATCATCTCTGTAACCTGTCCCTTCCGTCTGCTTCCCTGCGGATGCGTCCGGCGTTCCTGCCACAGCGGCGCGGCGCAGAGCAACTTCCACCTTTTTCAACAGGATCGACATCCGGAAGGGCTTCGTCACATAATCCTCCGCGCCCAGATCGTATCCGTTCAACATGTCCTCCTCCAGGTCATTGGCTGTCAGGAAGAGGACCGGCAGCTCAGGATGTATCCCCTTGATCTTCTTACACAGATCAAAGCCGTTGCCGTCCGGCAGATTGACATCCAGAAGCGCCAGTGAAAAGCGCTCCTGCTCTACAAGGTATTCCGCCTTCCGGCAATTATAGGCCGCCTGCGTGACATACCCTGCGGCGTCCAGTTCGAAGCAAAGCCCGGTGCTAAGCGCCAGGTCGTCTTCCACAACCAAAATTCGTTCCATGTCTGTTACTCCCGTCATGATCACATCTTTGCTTCAAACTCAGCTATACTGGCTGCAGCGGCTGCACATTTGTGCCATCTGGCAAGAACCATTAAATCTCTCTCCTGCCTGATATGCCGCGCAATCTTTGTCGGAATCTTTCCAAGTTCCTCCAGTAGTTCCAGGATATCTTCTATTTTGCCTTCTATTTTGCCTTCTATTTTGCCCTCCATTTTACCTTCTTGTCTGATTCTGTCCGCTATTTCGCACATAATATCCAAACCTCCTTTTTGAATCTTAAAATAATTGACTCTCTCTACAATCCTTGGAAAATTCTCCGTCCGATAAAACGGATCTGACTTCTCCATATATGCCAGAAGTTCATTAATCTTTTCATCTGTTGTCGGATATTTCAAATTATAATATCTCTCACTTAAACCATTTCCCACGTTCGCCTTAATTAACTGCCCGTTTCCACGTACTCTTCTTTCAATCTGATAGGATCCTTTCCCACCGCCGATGATATCCGTCTTTGTAATATATACCAGAGTCATAGCTGGTAGCTCAAAATAATCTTTTCCTTTTTCCAGAATACTGACATCAATGCATGACATATAAAAGCGCGTTCTTCTAAGCGGCTCGTTCTCGCTGTACATCTGCAGTTCTATACTGATCAGACTGCCCCTGATCTCTTCTGCCAGAACGTCAAGCTGTACCGAGTGCGTCTCCAGGTTTCTGACCACATACTGCGTCTTCACATCCTTAAGCAGAAGCCCGGAGTCCTGCGTTAAGATCCGGCATAATTCCTGACAGGCAGCCAAATCCTCAAATACCTTCCCTGCAAACAGATCGCTGGTCAGATTGAATTCCTGTATCCTTGCCCGCTTCTGCTCATATGTTTCCAGAATCATCTTCTCTTCCATTGTGAACCTCCCCAAATGATTTCATGCAGGAAACTGTCACAATAGATAAAACAGCAAAGCGGTACAAAAAACGCTCCTTCTACGTAATATCATTACAGTCCTGCCAAACAAATGTGAATCTTCGGCAGAACTGCCTGACCGTGCAAGTTACTGAAACCGTAAAGTTATCGGCCGGATGCCCTGCCGCGGGATGCAGGACACCGTGAATCGTAACAGGTTACTGTACTGTGTGCCGCAGGATGAACAAAACTCCCGCCGATACTTCGAACTCTATAACATACACCTATAAGAATCAAGATTTGTTTTGTAAAAGAAGTATATCATGTGGGAGGTTCAAATGCAACAACTATTGTCATTATAAATAGACGATTTTACGTTCTGTGACCAGGTAGATCTGCAGAATTTCTCTGTAATAACTCATTCCAGGACAGCAATACAGCGCTTAAACCACAACCCGTTTAAGCGCTGTATGCCTCATACTGTTCTTTCTTATACCAACCGGAACTTCACGCAGTTCACCGTACTGCTGTCCGCTCCCACAAACGCCTCAAATTCCCCGGCTTCACTCTCCCATCTGTCATTCTCCGTCACAAACCGCAGCATCTCTTCCCGGATCTCGAAGGTCACCGTCTCCTCCCCGCCCGGCGCAAGCGTCACCTTCCGGAACCCTTTCAGTTCCTTCACCGGCCTTACCACGCTGGCGGCAATATCATGCAGATACAGCTGCACCGTCTCCGTACCGGCCACATCACCCACATTCTTCACGTTCACCGACACATGCAGCGTCTCCTCCCCTGTCATCGTCTCCCTGTCGATCTCCGCCGGCGAGATGGCGAATCGGGTATAGCTTAAACCGTAGCCGAAGGGATAAAGCGGCTCATTGGGAATATCCAGATATTTAGAGCGGAACCGGTCCTTATCCTTCCCCTCCACATGAGGCCGCCCCGTGGAGTACTCATTGTAGTGCACCGGCACCTGACCCACGCAGTAAGGGAAGCTCATCGGCAGTTTTCCGCTGGGCGCATGATCGCCCCACAACACGTCCATGATCGCCCTTGCGCCTTCCGTTCCCGGCATCCACACCTGCAGCACGGCCTGCGCCCTGCCGGAAATCTCCCGGATGTCCAGAGGCCGCCCGGAGAAAAGGACCACTGCCACCTTGTCATTCACTTCGCAGACCCTCCGGAACAGTTCCATCTGTATCTGCGGGATCCGGATGTTGGCATTGCTGGTAGCCTCGCCGGACTGCAGCCGATGCTCACCCAGCGCCAGCACTACCATGTCCGCCTCTGCGGCCGTCTTCACCGCCTCTTCCAGCATGGCCGCACACTCCCCGGCGGAAGGCGCCTCCTCCATGGATTCGGAGAACCCTTCCAGTTTCAGGTCGCCGCCCAGGACCGGACAGCCCGCCGCAAACAGCATATGCTCACCCTCCGGCCGCTCCAGCGCCGCCTCCTTTAAGGTGGTCACATCCTTGGTCTCTCCCACGATGGACCAGGAACCGATCATGTTCCGGTTATCTACGTAAGGCCCGATCAGGGCCGTCTTCTTCCCTTTTTGTAACGGCAGCACCTCTTCATTCTTCAACAGCACGAAGGATTTCCTGGCCGCCTCTCTGGCAAGCGCCCTGTGCTCCCCGCACAGGATGACTTCTCTTTCCTTCTCTTCGTCCGCGTCCTTGCAGGGATTCTCGAACAGGCCCAGTTTGTTTTTCAGAAGCAGGATCCGATACACCGCCTCGTCCACCAGCGCCTCCGGAACCGTTCCTTCCCGCACCAGAGCACAGAGATGTTCCGAGTAGATGCCGGTCATCATATCGATATCCACCCCGGCCTGCGCCGCCCGCACGGCCGCCTCCTTCCGGTCGGCACAGTAGCCGTGGTAGATGATCTCCTCGATGGCCGCCCAGTCGGAGATCAGGACGCCGTCGAAGCCCATCTCTTCCCGCAGGATCTTCCGCATCAGCCACTTATTCCCTGTGGCCGGAACGCCGTCGATGGTATTAAAAGAAGTCATCACCATGGCCGCACCCGCATCGATCCCGGCCTTGTAGGCCGGCAGATAGAATTCCTTCAGCGTATGCCTGGACAATTCCACGGTGTTGTAATCCCGTCCCGCGGTGGGCGCGCCGTACCCGGCAAAATGCTTCACACAGGCCGCGATCCTGTACGGCTCCTGCAGGTCCTCCCCCTGATAGCCCTTCACCATGGCCTCCGCAAACAGACTGTTTAAGTACGGATCTTCTCCCGTGGACTCCATCACCCGGCCCCAGCGGGCATCCCGCACCAGATCCACCATCGGGGAAAAGGTCACATGCAGGCCGCTGACCGCCGCCTCCTTCGCCGCCATCTGCGCGCACCGCCTGGAAAGCTCCGGCTCAAAGGTTGCACCCTGCCCCAACGGGATCGGATAGATCGTCTTCAGCCCGTTGATCACATCCAGCATAAAGAGCAGCGGGATCTTATGGGGATGCTTCTCCATAAAATCCTTCTGGATCTTCTTTAACTTCTCCGCGCCCAACGCGCCCAGCACGGAACCGGCCTGCGCGACATTCTCCTGCGTAAAGCCCTTCTGCGCCATCGGCCCCATGGCCATCATCTCCCCGGTGAAAAATCCACCGGCAAGCTGCAGCATCTGGTTCACCTTCTCCTCCAGTGTCATGTCCTGCAGCAGCTGCTGCAATTTCTGTTCTGTCATCCTCATCTTCCTCCTGTTATCTGGTCTGCATCTTCCTGTCATCCCTGACGCCATGCCTTTCCTGTCCTATCCCTGTCTGAACTTACGCCGGTAATCTAACGGGGAATAGCCGGTATTTTCCTTAAACATCTTCGTAAAATAAGAGAAATTACTGTACCCCACGTAGATCGACACCGTATTGATCAGCAGATTGCTCTGGGCAAGCAGTTTCTTCGCCTCCTCCACCCGCTTTTTCAGAATATAGGAACTGATCGAAATGCCCATCTCCTTCTTGAAGATCCTGGATAAATAATCCGTATTCAGATAGACCAGCTCACCGAGACTGTCCCTTCTGATCTCCTCTTTATAATGCACATCGATATACTGCCGGACCTGTTCCGCCACCGACTCCGTCTTATGTATGTACTTCTCATACTGGATCGCACGCAGGATCAGGTTGCAGGCAAATTCCACGGCGCTGCGCATTCCCTTCAGCGCGTTCTGCTGCGCCTCCTCGCTCTCCCTTCCCGAGAAAAGAAGATGCGCCTTGATCTCCTTCCTTTCCAGCCAGGAATATACCAGCTGCACGATGTCCATCTGAAAAACCCGCAGGATCTCTCTGGTGATCAGTTCCTTCTCCTCCATCTCTTCCAGATAACCCGTTATGGACGAGATGAGCTCTTCCGCTTTCTCCTGCTCCAACAGCGCCTTCCACACGCCCAGATTCGGATTCTGTACAGAAGTATCCGGAAATTCAAAATCTGACTGATACAGCACCCGGTTCCAGATGGACAGGCTGTTGTCCCGCATATCCTGCAGGAGCGCAAAAGAATTCGGAAGGGTATCCACACGCCCCGGACTTCCCACACCGCACCAGATATTCATCTGCAGCCGTTCCCCCATCCAACGGATGAATTCCTCGAATACACGCTTTTCCTTGAGCTGATCAACGGTCTGTACATTCCCCTGCGCCTTCCTGCATACCGTCACGCTGTTACCCCTGTCGCCGGGAACCACCGCTTCCACCAGATATCCCACGCCTTCGAGCATCTCGGAAAGCACATTTTCCATGATAAAATACAGCGTCTTTTCATCCCAGGTACTCTGGCTCTTCACCCCGTCATAGAACGTAAGGTAGAGAAGCACATACTCCGTGTCCTCCGCATAGGACAGCAATGAGCCGCCCGCAAGCTTCCCCCGCAGCAGCTCCATCCAGAAATCCCTGCGCAATAGCGACTGGTTCTGTCTCCACAATCTGCTCTCGGTCCTGTCATCCGCGTTCTTCCTTGCCTCCGCCACTTTCTTTGCCGCTTTGCCCACGGCCTCCGACAGTTTATCATAGTCGATCGGCTTTAAGAGGTAATCGACGCTGTTCATGGCGATCGCATGACGGGCATAATCAAATTCCGCATAGCTTGTCAGAAAGATGACCTGTACCGTATACTTATTATCTCTTACCCAATGGATAAAGTCAAATCCACTCTGACGCGGCATAACGATATCGCTGATGATGATATCGATCGCGACCATCTCCATAATGCGCTGCGCCTGTTTCATGGAAGAAGCGGAATAGATCTCATCGATCCCCTGCTGCTCCCAGTCTATATTCTTCCGGATACTCTCTATCACGTACTCTTCATCATCCACCATTAACAGCTTCATGCTCCGCTCTCCCCGCATCTTCCGTATAGCGCCGATATGGAATATGGATATCCACGATAGCGCCTCCTAAAGGACTGTTACTGAAATTGATCTCTCCCAAACCATTATAATAAAGGTGAAAACGCCTCAAACAATTAGCGATCCCCACATGATGCCCGCCGGCATAAAGTCCTTCTCCCCGCTGCAGCCGCTCAAGAACATCCGGTGCAAATCCGTCCCCCGTATCTGAAATATAGATATTCACGTAAGTCCCCTCTTCCCGGTCCTCCGGATAGACCGTGACCGAGATCAGGATCTTTTCCTCCAGTGTCAAGGCATGTTTGGTCGCATTTTCCACAAACACCTGAATCAGAAAAGGGAAGATCTCCGCGTCCCGCACTTCCTCGTGCACCTCCACATACCCTTCGAAGCTTTCCGGATAGCGCAGCAGCAGAATATCCAGATAATTCCGGCAGTGCGCCGTCTCCGCCGTTACCGGCACCCTCTCGCTGGTATTGCGGAAGATATAAGTCAGATAGTCCGCCGTGATCTTACTCATCCTGCGCGCACTGTCATACTGCCTGAAATCGATCATACTGTAGATAAAATTCAGGCAGTTCAGATAGAAATGCGGACGGATCTGCAATTTCAGGAAATCCATCTCCACCTTCTGCTTCTCCAGCTCCTGCTCATACAGAGTGATCTTCAGCCTGCGGATCTGGTAGATCATATTCCGGAACTTATCGTCGATCCGCTCCAGTTCCAGAAGACTCTCCTCTGTCAGAAGCAAGGCCTCGTCCCCGCTGTCATACCGTTCCAGTTTACGGGTGAATCGCTGTACCGGCTCCAGGATATTTCTTTTCAGATAGATCAGGATCACCACACCGGCCGCGATCAGCAGGGCCGCCAGTATGGTCAGTACCACTACGCTTCCCATCATCACTTCCCAGATCCTCTCTCCGGAGATCTTCATCCGAATGGAAAAGGGCGCCCGGGACAGCTGCTTCTCGATCGAATACCGGTCGGCTCCCTCCATCTCCTGTTCCCTGTCCAGGATGCCCTGGCTGGTGAGCATACCCACGCTCTCCCCCTGCTCGTTCACCAGGCACACATACCCGTTTTTACCCATGATAATATTGGAAAAAGGTTCCAGGATGCTTTTCACATTGACATAGCATCCCAGATAAACGCCCTGATTCTGCGCGATCTTGCACATATAGGTCTCGCCGCCGCTTGTAATGATGTTCCATTTCTTCTTCACCGAATAGGGCATACCGGAATCATTCAGATGTCCGATCTGCGAGAGCACCGCCTGCTCCATATGCTCCTCCCCGGTATAACTTCCCTCGGAATCGATACTCAGCCTGAAGTACCGCTCCTTGTCCTCCAGATAGAGGAAGAAGCAGTACTCCTGCCCATACTCCCAGGCGCTGGAAAAAAACGTCTCCCGCAGCTTAACGAGCGGATAATCCAGATCGTATTCCCCATCCATCATATCAACATAATTCCAAAACACGGAAGTCGGCTGGTCCTTCTCCATCATAACGGAGAAGAGATGACGGCTGATCCGCAGGAAACGACTGTCCAGCTCGTTGGTATAAAGTTCAGACATCTGATCCAGCTCCTGGATCGCCAGAGTCCTCTCCCTGCCAAGCAACAGTACGCTTCCCACAATATAGACCAGCAGAACAGGCGGCAGCACCGCCAGAACCCTCTTTACCTGCTGCGCCATCGTTCTTTGCATTTTGTGTTTCGAGATCCGCATCGTTCTCATGCTGCTTCTATGACGCCTCCAACGCCTCTATCCCTTGACTGCTCCCAGCGTGATACCTTCCGCGAAATATTTCTGCAGGAAAGGATAGATGATAAACAGCGGCAGCATGGCAATAAAAGCGATCGCCATACGGATGGACGTAGCCGGGAGTTTCGCCACCTCCGCGCCGATATTTCCCACTACCTTGCCGCTGGCAAGATACTGGATATCCGTGATCATCTGGTTCAACAGGTTCTGAATGCTGAACAGCTTCTGCCCCTGGTTCCCTGACAGATAGTATAAGCCGTTTGTCCAGTCATTCCAATACCCCAGTCCGGAAAATAATCCCATCGTGACAAGGATCGGCTTGCCAAGCGGTATGATCAGCACTGAAAAGATCCGCAGATGCCCCGCGCCGTCGATCTTTGCCGCCTCAAACAGCGCATCCGGAATGCTGGTCATAAAGTAGCTGCGTATCATCAGCACATTGTTGGCGCTCAGCAGAAGATTCGGAATGATCAGCGCCCACAGCGTATTCTTGATATGAAAATAGTTGACATACATCAAATAAGTAGGCACCAGACCGCCGGTGAACAGCATGGTAAAAAAGATAAAGAAGGTCAGCGCCCGGCGGTGCGGCAGCGTCTTTACCGACAGCGGATACGCCATCAATGCCGACATCGCGATATTTAACACTGTTCCTATGATCGTAACCAAAATAGTCACCCCATAAGCCCGCAGGATCTTATCGCCCTGACGGATAATATACTGATAAGCATAGAAACTGAATTTCTCCGGGAAAAAGGAGTAACCGTTTCTGATCAGCACATTTTCATCCGTGAGAGATGAGAGAAACACCAACACAAAGGGCAGGACGATCATCAAAGTAATCAGGATCAGAACCATATTGATTATGAACTGATACCGTTTGCTTTTCATTGAATTTTCCATCTTTTTCCCCTCCTCTAGAACAGCGCCTGGTCTTTATCGACTCTCCGTACGATCCAGTTACTCAAAATAACGATCACAAACCCGACCACAGACTGGTATACGCCTGCTGCCGATGACATACTGATATTCCCCCGCTCGATCAGCGCCCGGTACACATAGGTATCGATCACATTGGTCGTCGGGAACAATACGCCCGAATTCATGGGTACCTGATAGAACAGGCCGAAATCCGAATAGAAGATCCTGCCTATGCTGAGCAGCAGCAGCGTAATGATCGTGGGCACCAGACAGGGCAGCGTGATATTGCGGATCTCCTGCCATTTGCTTGCGCCGTCCAGCCTCGCCGCCTCATAGTAAGAAGGATCGATGCCCACCAGGGAAGCGATATAGATCAGACAGCCATAGCCCACCCCTTTCCAGCAATTCGCAAAAATCAGGATAAACGGCCAGTACTTCGGCTCCTGGTACCACTGGACCGGCTCTAAGTGCAGCGCGCTTAAAATCGAATTGTTGATCAGACCGTTTTCCGAGCTCAAAAGCGCATACACGATATAGCTCAGGATAACCATCGACATCAGAAACGGCAGCAGGATCGCACTCTGGTAGAGTTTCTTCATCCTCGTGCTTCTGATCTCGCAGATCAGGATCGCAATGGCAATGCCCACCACCATATTGACCAGGATAAACGCCACATTGTAAAGCAGGGTATTTCTCGTGATGATCCACGCGTCCTTTGTCGCAAAGAGGAACTTAAAATTCTCAAATCCGGCCCACGGACTGGCAAAGATCCCTTTCGCAAAATTCAATTTTTTAAAGGCGATCACGATACCCGCCATGGGGATATAATTGTTGATGAGCAGATACAGAAGCCCCGGCAGCAGCATCAGATACAGCGGCCAATGCTCTTTGTACGCCCTCAGGCGTGATTTTTTTTCCATAGTAATCCTCCATCATTCCGCTTGGCGGAAATCTCAAGTCTGTACGAGATCCCGCTGAATCGGGAAGAACCGCCCGCAGGCGATCCTTCCTTAAAACTACATTCCCTTACTCTGGCTTTTCACCATACCTTCCCCGTCATTGTTTCTCGCTTAACCACTTGTCGAACTGCTCCTGCTTGGCGGCGATCACCTCATCGATGCCCGCATCTTCCAGCGCACTTAAGAATTCCGGGATATAAACTTCCGGATCCGCGGAACCGCTGTCTAAGGAACCGGAGTACTGCTTCACCACATTGGAAAGGGCTGCGATCTGGTTCTCATACTGGGAATTGTCAAAGTAGAAGCCAAGCGCCTTTGACTCTTTCGCAGAATTGTTGAATTCTTCCATCTTCTCCCAGAGCTGCGGATCGGAGCCGCTCCACTTATATCCGATAAACTGGTTGGGAAGCTCCTAGCCCAGGTTCAGGCTGTAGCCGACGTTGTCCACGGTAACGCCCTCCGGGTAATTGATGATGCCGTTTTCCGCATCTTCCAGCACATAGTCCACGCCTTCCTCACCCCAGTTGAGCAGATTCATCACTTCCGCGCTTCCGTAGATATAATCCAGTACTTCCATCGCCTTCTCAGGATTCTCGGAATTCTGCGCGATGGAGAAAATCACGCCGTTATAGCTCTGCGCCATCTTGATCGGATATTCCCTGAAAGGCACGATCTCGAATTCATACCCTGTGGAACTTTCAAACTCCACCGGTGTTCCCGGATGATAGGAGAAGAACAGGGAGAACATGTTGCCCGCCTTAAACACGGTTCTCCAGTTCTCGGTATTCGTTCCCGCATCCTGACTGATATAGCCCTTTTTGTACCAGTCATACAACATGGTGGTAGCTTCCTTGTACCAGTCGCTGGCGTAAAGATTCTCGATGGTCGTACCGTTCTCCGGATCCATTATAACACCAAGGGAGTCCCCCAGCCCTTCTACGCCGGACATACGCCCCAGCGGTGTATCACCCTCATTGATCGAGAACAGCATCGTCATATCCGGCTCGCCCGCCTGCACCTTCTCAAACACCGGCTCTAAGTCCTTCGGCTCCTTGATGGCGGAAGTGTCGATATCATACTTCTCCACCAAGTCCTTACGCATGAAGATCGCCGGGATGCTGCCCCGCTCGATCTGGGTCGGCACACCGTACACAAACCCGGCCACACTGTTGCCCTTCAACGTATCTTCCCCGAAGATTTCCTTCAGATTAGTACCGTACTGGTCTATCAGCCCGGCCATATCCATGATCTGTCCGGAATGCATATATTGTACCGCGCTTGCGCCGCCCGTATAGAAGATATCGATCTTCTCATCCCCGGCCAGCATCAGCTGTAACTGTTGGGAAGCGCTTGCCCAGGGCAGCACCACCAGGTCCAGTCTTGCATTCAGTTCTTTTTCCAGGATCTCGTTCACTTTTGCCTCGATCCGCTCTTCGTCCGGCTGCTAGGTGCCGTTTAACACCATAGTCACCGTATAAGGCTCCCCGCCTTCTTCCCCTGCCGCGCCGGACTCTGTCCCCGCGCCGCCGGAACCGCCTGCGCCGCCAGACTCCCCGCCGCCGCAGGCTGCCAGCGACACTGTCATGGCTGCAGCAAGTAGTACTGCGATCAGTTTTCTTTTCATAGTCCATCCTCCTGTTTTGTGATTCTTGTTGTAAACATCGCTATCATAGCAGTAAAGCCGGATGAATTCTATAACTCATCCGACTTTACGGTATCACTGATTTGACTTTTATTTCAGACCTGTTCATTTATTTTGTAAAACCCATATATTTTTCCTCGGATGTGTGACATAATATCAATATAGAATACAGCTTGCGCAAATCATGAAATTTCAAAATGAAATGCTGTGACGGTATGAAAGAACGAAGGACTGACGAAGAACCGGAAGTCTAAATCAGAGGAAAATCAGGAGCGATCGGATATGAAATATAATATTCCGGACAGAGTTTTGAGCGACATCACACTATTTGCCTATAAGCATGATATTGAAAGTGTCATACTTTTCGGTTCTCGTGCAAAAGGTACGCATACGGAAAGAAGCGACATTGATATTGCTGTGCGCGGTGGTGATTTCGACGGATTTTATTGGGATATAAAGGAAAAAGTTCACTCTCTTCTATCATTTGATATAGCGGAACTTGACGACGGTGTTTCTGATGAGTTAAAAAGAGAAATCGAAAGGGACGGAATAACAATCTATGAAAAAACTTGATAATTTTTCAAACTGCCTTAACGTACTGAAAGGCGCGGATTATAAACTTGCAAATGAGAACGACATTTATAGAACAGGCGTGATCGGACAGTTCAACCTGACATTTGAACTTGCCTGGAAAGCACTACAGGCAGTGTTAAGGGTACATGGAGCGGAGGGTGCAGACACAGGATCACCCAGAGAAATATTACAGCTTGGCTACAGGCTTGGGTTTGTGGAAGATTCCGCCGTGTGGCTCACTATGCTGAAAAAGCGTAATACTTCAGTGCATATCTACAACGAGGATGAGGTTGATGAAATGCTTCTGCTGATCCGTGACAGTTTCACGGCCGCCTTTGTTGCGTTAGAAAAGATACTCCGTGAAAAACTCAAAGAAGCGGGAAATGACTGGGCATGAAAAATATCCGTAGCATTGAATATTTTGCATGGCACAAAAATCAATAAAAATACTTCTTTTTTCTCTATCTTTATCACTTAGATTGTATACTTAACTGCATGGTTCACCATGACCTATACCATAATCCACTGAATGGACGTACTTGTCCCTTAGCGTTTTGGTTCTGCGAACACGCTAAAAGGAAGGATCACCCCGCCATATGGGTAAAATGACAGTCTATCACGGCAGCTATACCGCCGTAGAACGCCCGGAAATTATCATAAAAAGAAATACGAAAGACTTCGGCCCAGGCTTTTACTGTACCGTGATCCGTGAGCAGGCAGTACGCTGGGCCATGGCAAAGTTTAAATACCCGACACACCAGATCAATTTCTGTATGCCCGCCGCCTTGAAATGCCTGGAATATGTATCCAGTGAATCATTAAGACCTAAGCCATATTAGTAAACAAGAACAACATCCGAAAACGAAATTTCTAATGTCGTTAACTATAGTAGAAGGAAAAAGAAAACATGTCCGGACGAGAAGAGCAAAAAGCAAACGATCTGTTTTTTACCTGCAGCCTGATCGACTATATCGCAAGAAAGACCAAAAACAAAAGGTCTGCCGTAGTAAATGCACTCGGCAGACCCTCTGTTGCCAAAATATATGATCTGGCCGATGTCTATCACAGCGACAATATCGATGCCGCCAGCCATGATTTCATCGCTGATGCCCATATTACCGAAGGGACATTTGATAATATTGCCGCCGCCAGATACGCCGTCCCCAGCCACTGGGATATCGGTAAAGTATACAAGCGGCTGATTCTCGGTATCGCCCACGAGAAGAATATAGCCGTGGTTGACGCGCTGTTCGAAGCCTACAATTCCTTTGTCAGCGACAAGATTGACGATTACAACAGCAGCTTCTATTATGATGCGCCGCAGAATATCCTTAACGCTTTTCTTACCGGTGAAATTGAATGAGTCTGCTTTTCTTTATTCTTCCCGCAGCCGCTCCACAACGCTCTTCTTTCGCATCTGCCTGTAGCAGACTGCCGGCGCAAGCGCTGCCACCAATAACAGGACCGGCAGCACAATCACAAAGGGCAGGATCTGGAACCGGTATTCGAAGAACAGGATCACCCCGTTTAAGGCCCGCAGCACCAGCCAGGCCAGAATGCTTCCCAGCACGAAACTGATCGCCCCGGAGATCGCGATATAGCTGACGCCCTCCCAGATTAAGGTCGCAAGCAGCTGAGCGCCTGTCATGCCGATGCTCTGCAGCATGGCAAATTCCCGTCTTCTGGAAATGATTTCCGTCACGATGGCATTGATAAAGTTCAGAACGCCGATCAGGGCGATCACCCCGGCAAGAGCGATCCCGATCGTGGTGATCACCGTCACCATGCCTTCGAATTCTTTCTGCAGCGTTTCCTTCGTCAGATAGCCCATCTGCGGATTCTGATCCGTATATGCCTTAAGCGCCGACTCGAAAGCCGCCCGGTCCTCCTCTCTGACCTGATAGGAGACGGCGAAACAATTCATGAAATTCTCCCCTTGATATCTGTCATACGACTCGATACCTGTCCCGTCCGTCTCTTCGATGCCGAACTCCGACAGCGGCAGGATCATGTCGCAGCCGTTGGCCGTGTAGCGGCTGATTCCCATACTGGAGGGAATGTCAACGATGGCCATGACCTGATATTGCTTCTTAGCAAGGTTCTCGTATACCACATCGATGGTCTCACCCCCGGCATCCGTGATCTCATGGATAACCGAATCTTTGGTCGCCCACTCTATCGTCACGATATCCCCCGGTTTGTAGACATGTTCTTCCGGCGGCAGGAAATCATTGCCAAGAATCTGCGTCAGCAGCACATACTCCCCGGTCTTAAACTTTTCCGGATCCAGAGTCCCTTCCAGAACCTTCACATTGTCAAAAAGCGCCTCGCTGTAACCGAAACAATTACCTTCCATTGACTCTTCGCCCGCCAGCAGCTTCTGCAGCCCTGCTGCCGAATGTGTATCACGTCTGAGCTTATCCTCCGTCTGCAGGTTCCGCAGCCTCTCCCTGGCCTGTTCGTCAAGCTGCATCCAGGTCACATACCGCTGCCACATTTCCCGGCGTCCTTCGATGCCTTCCTGCGCATCCGCCAGTTCCAGGAAATCCGGTTCGATCGACAAGTCGCTGCTCCTGTAGCTGCCGGTCAGACTGATATTGCCAAGCAGGAAATCCCCGGCGATCCGCTCTTCGATAAACCGGTCGATGCGGAAGCTTCCCACCGCCGTCATCACGATCACCAACAGAATGATGCTTAAAGAGATCGCCGTAATGACCACGGCCGTCGTACGTCTGCTGCGTCCCAGATTGGAAAGAGCCATGGAAACGGCGCTGAATCTGCCGCTCTTCTTCCTGCTATGTCTCTTACGTCTCTTCTTTGCCAGGCTTTCTCTGTTTCTGCTCTCTTCCTGTCTGTATTTCCCTCCCCCGACAGGCTTTCTCCGGCGGCTATGAGGCTCTGTACGGCTGTCCTCCTCCTGCCTGTATTTTTCTTCCCCGACAGACTTTCTCCGATGCCTGCGGGAAGCCGTAAGGCTGCTCTCCCGGGTATACTTGACCGCCTCGATGGGCGATACGCTTCCTGCGATCTTACCCGGCTTACGGCTGCTTATGAAAACCGTGAACGCGGAAAATCCTGCGCTGCACAGCAGGATCCAGGGCTGGAACTTCAGGGAGATTTCCATACCCGAATAATCCATGAAGCTGAGCATAAAGGGCAGGGCGACTGCCCCGATCCCATAGCCAACAAGCAGCCCGACAGGAATCCCCACCGCGGACAGCATAAGCGCCTGCCGTCTCACCAGCCTGCGGATCTGCTTCTTCGTGGTGCCGATCGTCTTAAGCAGCCCATAGAACCGGATGTCGCTGATCACGGATATCTGAAAGATATTGTAAATGATCAGATAGCCGGTGAACAGAATCACCGCCACCGCGCCAAGCAGGATCAGGATCGTGAACGGATCCAATGCCTCCAAACGGCTGCCCATATAAGCCCAGTTGACACCGTAACCAAGCTCCGTCTCCGGTTCATAACCGGCATTGCGGATGATGGTCTGTATCTTCTCTTCCAGATTACGCGCCTTGTCAAGATTCAGATTAACCGCCAGTAGTCCCACGCCCTTGTCCTCGGGGTGTTTCTCTCCCCAACGCCTGAAATCCTCATCCGTATAAGCGCCCCGCAGTTTCATCCAGTAACTCTCCGACAGGAACAGCTCGCTGGCATGAGCGACCGTATCTCCCTGATACCAGCCGCAGACCGTAAACTCGTCTTCGATCGTCTCTCCCATGAAGGTAAACCGCAGCGGGATCTTCTGCCCCGGTTCATAAGGCAGTCTCAATTCATCCAGGATAAACGTATCTACGATGATATCCTCGTCCGCCTCCGGCATATGCCCCTCCTCCAGTGTGATGAACATATCCGCAAGTGCGCTCTCCTCCGGCTGATAGCGGACTTCCGCCTGTCGCTTCACGAAGTTTTCCGCCACACCGATAAAAATGTTGTAATTGCTTTCCTTCACCAGCGGATCCGCAATGACCTTCTCATACTGCTGCCTTGTGGCTGCCTTCAGTCCCACATGGGATCTGGTCCCGATCTCCCGCATGGTCTCCTCCTGAGACACCTGCATGGCGCCGCCTGTCAGGGAAAAAACCGCCGTAAACAGGATGCCCGTCAGAATAATCGCCAGTACCGCAAAGAGATTCCTCATACGGTTGCTTCGCAGGCTGCGGTTTGACAGTTTGCGGATGGATGTCCCGTTGTTGTTTCTCATGCGCGCACCTCCTTCGCCGCTGCCGTGGATCCCGTTTTCTCCCCCATACCGTTCTGCTTCATAGCGCCCTGGCCTGCGGCGTCTCTTTGCCCCGCAGCAGCATCCTGCCGACTTCCCGGCATAGCATCCTCCGGCCTGCTTCCCGGCATAGGACTCTCCGGCCTGCTTCCCGGCATAGGACTCTCCGGCCTGCTTCCCGGCATATGGTCGTCCACGATCCGGCCGTCCTCGATATGGATCACCCGGTCGCACAGCTGGGCCAGCGCCTCATTGTGCGTGATCATCACGATAGTCTGATGGAACTGTTCTCCCGTCAGCTTCAAAAGCCCCAATACCTCCTGGGTCGTCCTGCTGTCCAGATTTCCGGTCGGTTCATCGGCCAGGATGATAGCCGGCTTCGTCACCAATGCCCTGGCGATGGCCACCCGCTGCTGCTGTCCGCCGGAAAGCTGTCCCGGCAAGTTGTCAAGCTTATTCTCCAGTCCCAATATGCGCACGATCTCCTTTAAGAAAGTCTCATCCACACTGCGCCCGTCCAGCTCCATGGGCAGGACGATATTCTCATAGACGCTTAAGATCGGCACCAGATTATAACTCTGGAAGATAAAGCCGATCTGCCGCCTGCGGAATATGGTGAGCTCATTCTCGTTCAGCTCGAAGATCTTCTTCCCCGCCACCATGACCGAACCGCCCGTGGCGTAATCGAGCCCGCCCAGCATATGCAGAAGCGTGGACTTCCCGGATCCGGAGGTACCCACCACCGCCGCAAATTCCCCTTCCCCGATAGACAGGTTGACGCCGTCTAACGCCTTCACCTGCGTGTCGCCGTGTCCGTAATATTTTCTCAGATCCCTGGTTTCCAGTATTTTCATAGAACTCCTCCATTCTTGCCTGGCCTGCTGCCGGTCGTATCTTACGCTCTTATTCTATCAGATACTTCTTACAACATGCTGACAGAGGGAAGGAAAAGATGTGACAATTTTGTCAGAAGTTTCCGCCTTCAGGATGGCAAACACACATACAATATGTTAGAATCAAAGTGACGATAACCGAAAACAATTCCAAACATGCAGCCTGTCACAGCGCATCAGAAAGGATGATCCAGTATATGGCACTCTATATCAACACAGATTCCGCATACAAAGATTTTCAAATGCTTTGCAACGATAAATACTTTGTTGACAAATCCCTGATCATCGAGAAGGTAAATGATCGGATCCACACGAAGAATCGGTATCTTTGTATTACAAAGCCCCGCCGCTTCGGTAAGACATCGGTGTTGAATATGCTTGGGGCTTACTATGGAAAGACCTGTCCCTCCGCTTCCATCTTCGACAGTCTTCGTATCGGAAAATGCAGCAGTTATGCCGCACACCTCAATCAATATAATATCATTCATCTGAGCTTAAACTGTCTGCCCGACAGCGGTAATTCGTACAATGACTATATCGCTCTGATCAAAGGCACAATCACAGACGATATTGAAGAGCTCTATCCTGAACTGAAAGGTGAAGAATTCCGCAGCCTGCCCGATCTTCTGACTGCTACAAAAGATGAATTTATTTTCTTTATCGATGAGTGGGATTATATTTTCAGTCATGATCTGTACCGGGAAAACCACAGTGACTTTCTGGAATTTTTAAGATATCTGTTAAAAGACCGTTCCTATGTGGCATTGGCTTATATGACAGGCGTCCTGCCCATCAAGAAGTACAGTACAGGATCCGCACTTAACATGTTTGACGAATATACTATGCTCAATGATTCTTTTTTCGATGAGTATTTCGGATTCACCGAAGAAGAAACTGCCTCTCTATGTGCCCGGCAGTCAAAACTAACATTAGATGAGATCGCAGAGTGGTATAATGGTTATCTTGCCGACGATGGCCGGAAATTATACAATCCACGTTCTGTCATTCTGGCGCTGATCAATGGAAAATGCCGGAGTTACTGGACAAAAACCGGCAAAATGGATGAGGTCTTATTTTTCCTGAAATATAACATTGGAGAAGTCAGAGACGACATTGTGAAAATGGTCAACCACATGCCTGTCAGAATTGAAATATGGAACGAGTATACCGCTGGTCAGGAAGCACCCTCCAACAGGGAAGACATCTATGCCGCCATGATCATATACGGATTTCTTTCTTACCACGATGGCGAACTCTCCATACCAAACAAGGAACTGATGCTGGAATTTCAGAAAGCATTGAAGGACGACGATTTCGAAGCCGTCGTAAATCCTGCTGACAGGTATCAATTATGACAAAAGAACGAAAGAACATCAGTGCAGGATTGAGGTCTTATAACTTCGATCCTGCATATCCCCTGTCCTCATTTGGCAAAAACAAAGAAAAGCAGCTCCCCTGCCCAACCTTCGACGTCACCGTGATATACCCTTTCTCCTGCTGCGCGATCAGCTGCGCCAGATACAGCCCAAGCCCGCTGCCTTCCTGCTGCTCCACCGCCCTGCCGCGGTAGAAACGCTTAAAGAGCAGTGGATATTCCTTCTCTTCGATACCGATCCCCTCGTCTTCCACAGTAATCTTCGTGTAGAGATCCAGTCTGGCAATCCTCACCCGGACACAGCTGTATTCCGGCGAATATTTGACGGCATTTTCCAGAAGATTGGATAGCGCTTCCGCAGTCCACTTCGGATTATGCAGCAGACAGAAATCCTGGAACTCTTCCACCACAAGCTCGATCTTCTTCGCGGCCGCCTGCCCGTAGACAGCGCTCACCGCCCTGGCGATGGTCTCCTTGATTCCGGCAGATTCCACCGGGAACCGGATCATGCCGTTCTCCAGCCTGGAAGCCTTCAGAAGGCTGGCCATCAGCCACTGCATCTTATCCGCCTGGCTCCTTGCGTGCTCCAGAAATTCCCTGCGCCTTTCCTCGTCACCGCTGATCGACGCTTCCTGCAGAAGCTCCGTATCCATCACGATATTGGCAAGCGGCGTTTTCAGTTGGTGGGATAAGTCCGAGAGCAGTTCCATGACCTGGTCCTTCTCCCCCACCGCCCGCTCTTCCCGAAACCGGGCGGTTGACAGGATACGCCGCAGCTGACTGACGATCCTAGACTCCCTGGTCTCCCGAATATCCAGATCATCCCGCAGGCCAGGGCTTTCGCCGTCGGCTCCTCCCTGTTGAAAGCTGTCCAGGATCCGGTCCATCTTCCGCCACTGCAGGAAGAAATAGGTTGTGCTCACGGCAAGCGCTGCCAGGCACAACACAAGACAAAGGAGCAGGATCCAGATCAAAGCCTGTCCCGTCATGTCTTCTCCTCCCACAGATACCCGATCCCCTGGATCGTGCGGATATGGTCGCCGCCCAGCTTCCGACGCAGGCGGCTGATATTGACGGACAGCGTATTCTCCTCCACGTAATTGCCGTCCACATCCCATACCCGCTGCAGGATCTGTTCCTTTAGGAGGGCACGGTTCTTATTTTCCATAAAAAACTGCAGCAGCCGGAATTCCGTCATGCTAAGATCCAGCTCTTCCCCCTGACAGAAAGCGCGAAAGGTCCGCAGATCAAGCGTCACATCCCCCGATGTGATCTTGTGCGCTTCCTCTGGCCTGTCCGTTTTCCGGCGCAGGATATTCTGCAGCCGGATCTTTAGAACAGAAACCGAGAAAGGCTTCGTGATATAGTCGTCCGCCCCGTTCGTCAGCCCCATGATCTCATCCGTCTCCAGATCTCTGGCCGTCAGCATCAGGATCGCCGTCCCGCTCTCCTTACCGGACCGTTTGCGCACCCACTTACAGAAGTCAAGGCCGTCGCCGTCAGGCAGGTTTAAGTCCAGTATAACAGCCTCCGGCTTCTCCCTCTCAAAAAGCGTCTCACCTTCCCGCAGGGTGCGCGCGCTTACCACCACATATCCCTCCTGTTCCAGCGCAAAGGAAATACCGCGGTTCAATCCCATGTCATCTTCTATGATCAGCAGTTTCATACTTTACACCCCTGCCGGAGCAATCCGGGCGAAGGCCTGTTCTAAGTCCGCGATCAGATTCTCCTCCCCTTCCAGGCCGCAGTGGATCCTGATCAGATTCCGTGCGCCTCCAAGCCATGCCGTCTCCTCTTCGGACGCTCTCGCAAAGGGCATGGTCACCAGGCTCTCGAAGCCGCCCCAGCTCACCCCGATCTTGAAAACAGAAAGTGCCTGGCAGAATGCTTTCGCCTCCTCCACCGAACCGTCCATCTCGAAGCTCATCAGGCCGCAGTTTCCCCGCTGCTGCTTCTGCATCAGCTCATGCTGCGGGAAGGAAGAAAGCCCCGGATAATGCACCCTTTTCACACGGGGATGCTTCTCCAGATACGACGCCACAGTCATGGCCGTCTTCTCATGCTGCCGCAGGCGGACCTCCAGCGTGCGGATTCCCCGGATCCCCAGCCAGGCTTCCATCGGACCCAGGATACCGCCGTACAATTCCCGCATCAGCGACAGTTTCTGAAGCAGCTCCCGGTCTTTTGCCACCAGCACCCCGCCGATGATATCGCTATGGCCGCCGATATACTTGGACATGGTGTGCATGACCATATCCGCCCCCAGATCCAAGGGATTCTGGAAGAGCGGCGTGCAGTAACTATTGTCGATATAGACTCTTGCCCGGTGCCTGCCCGCTATGGCGGACACCCACTGGATATCCTGCAGCGTCAGCATAACGGAAGAAGGGCTCTCCAACACCACCAGATCCGTGTCGTCCGTAACGGCCTGCTCGAATTCTTCCAGACTGTCCCCTTTGACAAAGGTGATCCGCATCTGGAAATGTTCCGTGCAGTACTGCGTCATAAAAGTCTTAAGCGGCCCGTACACATTGCGCACACAGACGATATGCGAACCGGTGCGGCACACCGCCATTACCGCCGTCGTGGCCGCCGCCATCCCCGAGGCGAAGACAAAGGCTCCCTCCCCATGCTCCAGCGCCGCGATCTTATCCTCCAGGATACGGACGGTCGGATTCTGGACGCGGCCATAGCAGTATACATGCTTATCCGTCTTATCGCTGTCATAATAGTCGTCGATGGATGGGAATACATTCAGGGAATTGAGGAAAACCGGCGGCACGATGGCATTGTAGTAATGCTCATACTCCTCGCCGTAGTGGGTTCCGATCAGTTTTGGGTCCTTTGCATAGCCATTTTGATTCATCATTTTCTTTCTGCTCCTTTTCCTTATCATACAATCATACAACTATGATCTTTCACTATGTCTTCTATTTCTTTTATAAGAATAACTTTTGTCCATCATCTGAAAAGTTTCTTATATAAAAGAAACTTTATAATTTTATTTATTCTATTTCTTTTATACAAGAAACATTTGCAATTTATAAAAGTTTATTCTATAATAACAGAATAGAAGCTGTCAAATCAAGACAACCTATCACAAAAACCTATACTAACCTTGATCCGGCCTTATGCAGCAAAGGCGTAACGCGGTCCGAACAGTATCATTCTGCTACGCGCGGCCTGCCTGCGACCGGCCGCAGAACGGAGTTTATTTATGATCATGCGTGAAAAATATATGCGGCAGATCCGTGATTTTATGGATAAGCCCGTGATCAAAGTGATAACGGGAATGCGCCGCTGCGGCAAAAGCACCTTATTGGAGCTGACCCGGCTTGAGCTTGCCTCCCGCGGCGTCCCTCCTGACAATATAATCACCATCAATTTTGAGTCCCTGCGCTATGAGGCACTGAAAGAGGATCGGGCACTGTATGCCGCCATTTCTGCCAAAGCCAGAAAAGCAGCCGGCAGACTCTATATTCTGCTCGATGAAATACAAGAAGTCGCAGCATGGGAACAGGTTGTCAATTCCCTTCGAGTCGATTTCGACTGCGATCTTTATATAACCGGTTCCAATGCCAGACTGCTTGCCGGCGAGCTCGCAACGCTGCTTGCCGGCCGCTATGTAGAGATCCGCGTATATCCGCTGGACTTTAAGGAATATCTGGACTTTGCCGCCGCCAACGAAGCGGAAAGCGGCCTGTCTGCGCCGGAACAGTTCGCCAACTTTCTCCGATTCGGCGGACTTCCCGGCATCCATCAGATGAAATGGGAGGAAGCCCGTATCACACAATATCTCCATGATATATACAACTCCGTACTGCTCAAAGACGTCATCGAACGGAACCGGATCCGTGATACCGCTCTCCTGGAATCTGTTATCCTTTATCTCATGGACAATATCGGAAATACCTTTTCCGCCAAGACGATCTCCGATTTTCTGAAAAATCAGGGACGCAAACTCAGCACCGAGACCGTGTACAATTATCTCAAAGCCCTCGAAAACGCCTTTTTGATCCATAAGGTCACGAGATTCGATCTCAAGGGCAAACGAATGTTAGAAACACAGGAGAAGTACTACCTGTCCGACCTCGGTCTTCGCAACGCTGTTCTTGGCTATCGTGACAATGATATCTCCGGACTGTTGGAAAACATCGTATATCTGGAACTTCTGCGCAGAGGATACACCGTCACGATCGGCAAACGCGATACGGCCGAAATAGATTTTGTCGCCAACCGGAGGGAAGAAAGACTGTACCTGCAGATCTGTTATGTCCTCACCCCCGAGAACACAGAACGGGAATTTGCCCCCTTAGAAGCCATTCCCGACAATTATGAGAAGATCGTGTTATCCACCGATACGCTTCTTTCCGTCAATCGGGGTGGCATTCGGCAGAAAAATATTGTAGACTATTTATTAGAACAGACAGGAGTATAACAAAAGACAATGGAACCTCTTTTTTCCGGCAAAGACTTACGAAAACTGATCATACCGCTGATCTTCGAACAGGCGCTTGCCATCACGGTGGGCATGGCAGATACGATGATGATCTCCTCCGTGGGAGAGGCCGCCGTATCTGGCGTCTCCTTAGTGGATATGATCAATATTCTGATGTTCAATATCATGGCGGCGCTGGCTACAGGCGGCGCCGTGGTGACTTCCCAATGCCTGGGCGCCAGACATAAGGAGGATGCCAGACGATCCGCCAAACAGCTGCTGTATACCGTCATCTTAGCCGGTGTGCTGATCGGCCTGATCGTAATCCTGGCCAGAAGGCCCATGCTGCATCTGTTTTTCGGCAGCATCGAGGCGGACGTTATGGAGAATGCACTGGTCTACCTGACGATCTCGGCCTTCTCCTTCCCGTTCCTTGCGGTATATAACGCCTGCGCGGCGCTGTTCCGCTCTATGGGCAATTCCCAGATCACGCTGAAGGTTTCCATCCTGATCAATCTGATCAACGTGACCGGTAACGCGATCTGTATCTTCGGCCTCCATATGGGAGCCGCCGGTGTGGCCATCCCCTCCCTGATCTCCAGGGCAGTGGGCAGTGTCGTCCTCTATATCCTGCTGCGCAATCCGGCGCTGGAGATCTGCTTCGTGAAAGAACCGTTCCGTCTGGACTTTGGCATGATCAGGAAGATCCTCTTCATCGGCATCCCCAGCGGTGTGGAGAACGGTATCTTCCAGCTGGGGCGTGTACTCGTGGTGAGCATCATTTCCGGCTTCGGCACCGTGCAGATTGCCGCCAACGGCGTGGCCAACAACCTGGACAGCGTGGGTATCCTCGTGGGCCAGGCCGTCAATCTCGCCATGATCACCGTGATCGGCCAGTGTGTGGGGGCAGGCGACGAGAAGCAGGTGCGCCTCTACACTAAGAAGCTGCTCGTCATGGCATACATACCCACGATCGTACTGAATATCATTCTCTTCCTGAGTTTGAATCCGGTCCTCGGATTGTATGGACTAAGCGCGGAGACCACGAGACTGGCACGAATCCTGGTCTGCATCCACAACGGCTGCGCCTGCCTTCTGTGGCCTCTGTCTTTCACCTTGCCCAATATGCTCAGAGCCTGCAACGATGTGCGATACACCATGATCGTGTCCATCGCCTCCATGTTCATCTTCCGCATCGGCTCCAGCTACCTGATCGGCGTACAGATGGGGTACGGGGCCATCGGTGTGTGGATCGCCATGGTGTTGGACTGGCTCTGCCGCATCACCTGCTTCGTGACAAGATATCTACGCGGGAAGTGGCGGCAGATGGCAGGACTGCAGGTCGGCGACGCCTGATTCCGTGGTTGTCTGTACCGGTCAACGGTATGTGATCCCGGCTCCCACATGCGGCCGCATGGCGCTGTATGCCGCATCTGCCGCAAAGAGCATCAGCAAAAGCAGCCCCACGCCGGTCTGCACCCTGCGGGGGATCCTGTCATACAGAGAATAGAGAAGCGGGCTGACCAGCCAGACCAATAAGAGCCCTCCGACACCGAAGAGAAGCGCGCTGTACAGACAGATCCTGCCCTGCAGATTCCAGGGCATGGCGCTGTAGTCCCACCACTTGACTCCCCAGGTCAATTCCAGATACCATCCGGCCAGATATTCCAGGACGGTACACAAGACCATGGACGACACGAATGTCAGTACCGGCCTGTCCCGCCATCTATGAAACAACACTTCTAATAAAACGCCGCCCACTCCGTAGATTGGAAGCCAGGGCCCTGTCAGGAAGCCACGGTTGACATACAGATCGTCCTTGAAAAGATACAGAAATCCCTCCCACAGCCATCCGAAGCCCGCCAACAGAAAGAACAGCCAGACATAGAAGAAG
Organism: uncultured Lachnospiraceae bacterium; assembly: GCA_947564645.1. Taxonomy (GTDB): domain Bacteria; phylum Bacillota; class Clostridia; order Lachnospirales; family Lachnospiraceae; genus UBA3282. The sequence goes on along the minus strand of CANOCU010000002.1, from coordinate 38,358 downwards.
AAATCAATCCGGCCTTTGCCCGTGATAAATCTGTTGTGAAGAGCCCAAATCTGCCGTTTCATTGTCTCACCTCTTTTTCGTTGTCCTATAGTTAACGACATTTGTTATGCCGTTTGCTATTATTCCTCATGTGACTGTACACCCTGCGATACCGGATATAAAATTGATCCGGCGCTCAGTATAGTATTGACAGATCCTGTCCAGCCGATACGACACATCTGCACAATACAGACCGGGAAAGCGGTTTTGCCAATCGGATGGCGTTAACTATAAATAATGAAAGGTGTAAAGTCCGAATCGATTTCGCAGACTTTACACCTTTTCTTCTTAATTATATTTCTGAATTTTCTGTCAGTGGCGGTTTTTGATATAACTTACGTTCGATCAGCTTACGTTCAAATTCAATCTCCTGCAATACCGGCTCACAGTTTGCTTTCCTCGCCACTCTTTCCAGTCGGTCTAACAAATCTAACCGCTCAAAAAGATTCACGTTAATCTCTTTTTCACCTGGCATTCTCTCACCTGCTTTCTTATGGCTCCAAATAGAAGTTCCTATAGTCAACGACATTAGAAATTTCGTTTACTATAACTCTATTATAATAGATGAACCGCTATGTGTAAAGCCTCCATACCATCATTCTGGTATGGTCAAAAAATAATGAATTGGCACTTTTCATCATACCATTTTGGCATATAATTCATAATAACATGATAGTTAATGGAATAAATAACAAAAAGAAATGAGGGCTTATTATGAAAAACGAAAAATTACTGAAACTTGTCATGACCGGCGTCTTCGCCGCTCTCTCCTATGTGGTATTCACCTTCCTGCAGATCAAGATCACGCTGCCCGGCGGGGATGCCACATCCATTCATCTGGGTAATGCGGTCTGCGTACTGGGCGCACTGCTGTTAGGCGGCCTCTATGGCGGCGTTGGCGGCGCCCTTGGCATGACCATTGGCGATCTGCTCGATCCCTATTATATCGTCTATGCCCCCAAGACCTTTATCCTCAAGCTGTGCATCGGCCTGATCACCGGCCTGATCGCCCATAAGATGGGGCATATCACCACCGAGAAGGACACCTCCAAAGTGTTAAAATGGACCATCGCCGCAGCAGTCGGCGGGCTGCTGTTCAATGTTATTTTCGATCCGCTGGTGGGATATTTCTATAAACGTCTGATCCTGGGCAGGCCCGCCGCCGACGTGACGCTGGCATGGAACATCGCTTCCACCTCCATCAACGCGGTGACTTCCACGATCGTATCCGTGGCGGTCTATATGGCGCTTCGCCCGGCCCTGAAGAGATCGGATCTCTTCTTTACGATCGGCAAAAATAAGAAACTGCTGGAAACACGCTAATCCGGCAGAGGACTATGATACAGGAAGTCCTGTAACAGGAAGACTTTCGGCTCCCCCGTTACAGGACTTCTCTTTTCTGATTTCCTACAGTTCTTCAATCCCTATCTCAACCGCAAAGGCGGAATCTTCTGATCACTTACAGAACGACATCATTATCCTCCGGAATGATCAGCGCCGCCACAATGTAAATGATCAGCCCTGTTCCGCAGCTTCCCAGCGAGCACAGCAGCCAGATCAGCCGCACCAGCGTCGGATCCACCTTCAGATAATCTCCGATTCCTCCGCACACACCGCATATCGTCCTGTTTGTCTTTGAACGCGTCAGTTTCTTATATCCGTCACCCATACCTCTTCCATCCTTTCTTTCCTGCCTGTTTTTTACTCCGTAAACCCTATATCCACCGTTCCCATCGCACATTCGATCTCCACATCGGTACTGCTGCCATTGTCAATCTCATAATCGCTTCCCAGATCACTGTAGCGCTTGCTGCCGATCTTCACACTGCCCATGCCGCATTCAATATCGTAATTATAATCATCCTCCGTGCCATCCAGAGTGAAGTTCAGGTTACCCATACTGCACTCCGCATTCAGTTCACCGGCAAACACACCCTTAAGCTTCGCATTGCCCATGCTCACACTGGCCTGGGTGTGCTGGCTTACCTTCGCCTCGCTGACGTCCAGATCCCCGGCCGCGATATCCAGCTTCGCTTCCTTTGTGATCAGCGTGCCCGTGGAGATCTTTCCGGCGCCCATGGAAAGTTCGATGGATTCCGATGCTTCCAGGCCTTCGAACGTACATTTTCCGGCGCCTGCGCTGATCTCGATCTCTTTCGCCTTCAAGCAGCCGGCATCCAGCTTGCCTGCCCCGAAATCGATGCTGATATCGTCCAGCACGGCATCCTTGGGCAGATACAGCCAGATTCTTGTATTTCCCCGCGGATGATCCGCATTCCAAAGCCTGCCGATCCCGCCATGTTCCATATCCTTATGCACCAGCAGCAGGGTATCTTTGTCCTTGATCCGGTAACGGTAATGGTTCTCGCACTCGCCGCGGATGGCAATGCTCACATCCTGGCTGTCCGTCTCTTTGATATACATCCGGCAGGCGCCCACTTCAAGATCCAGTCCCCGTAGCGTATCGGCCGTCAGCCCCGTCGTCTGTCCGCTCACAACATCGTCCGCGCCATCCCCCATATCCTCAATAACCTCGCTGTCTTCCGGATCCTCCGGAATCTCCAACGCTTCCAGCGCCTCCACATCCTTCCATTCCTTCGAATCCCAGTCCCAGTACGCTTCCCAGTCATCATCCCAGTGCTCGTCAAAGAAGCCGAAGGAAAAGACTCCGTTATTGCGGACAAACCGGAAAGGGATTCCCGTCAACGTCCTGACATTGATATGTTCCAGCTGCCGCAGGCCGCCAAACAGCGCACCCACGCCAAACAATACGATTCCCGCGATAAACGTAACAATCGCCGTGATCAGACAGATCTTTGTGAATTTCTTCATGCCCGTACACCTCCTCTATGAAACATCCTCTGACACAGGGAAACGATCCCTCTGACAAGCGCCGGAATCGCCGTACCGGCAAGTGCAACCATCACCCATATCGCTACCAGTCCCAGTGCGAAGAGCGCAAGCGCCGTACCGACCAGACACAGACCGCCAAGCGGTGTGCTAAGCAGCAGCCCGATTCCCGTCACCAGCAGCGCGATGGCCACTATCACAAACACCACACCTATGATCAGGAAGGTCAGAAACAGGGCAAACAATGTCGCCACCAGGCCTACCGCAACACCGATGAGACCGCCTAACAGTCCCAGCCATATCGGTGAAGTCAGCACCGCCAGAATAACGATCAATGCGATCATGCCGCCCGACATGGGCTCCTTCGCGGTCTTCGCCTGGCTGTAGGAATAAGTCCCGTCACCGCCCTCCTGGTACCCTGACTGCCCGTATGGATTATAATCCTTTCGCCTGTCCTGTCTGCCGCCGTATACGCCGTCCCCTTCCGGCCGTCTGTAGTAAGCGCCGTCATAATATCCGCTGCCGGAACCCGACTGCGATCCCTGCTGTCCGAAATCACCGTCTCTCTCGTCCCCGTACCATCCGCTGTCACTGCTTTCACCGGATGCACCGTCGCGATAGCCGCCATCTGACCGGTTTCCATTCCCCTGTCCGCCAGCCTGCCCCGCACCGCTTGCATCCTCCGGCCGGATGATCTCATCCCTCGGCGTCTGCGTGTAACCACTGAACCCCGATTCCGTAAACTCTCCGCCGCTGCCGCCGTCATTCAGGCCGGCTCTGATCGACCGTGCCAGTTCCTCCGGCGTGCCCAGCGCTGCGATCACGCCGCTCTCGTTCTCCGCTCCCGCATCGTCGAAGTAATCATTGTAATATTGGATGGCTTCCTCCCGCTCCGTCGGCGCCACATCCTCAAGAAGCTCTGCCAGACGTCTCATAAATTCTGCTCTATTCATGCTTCAAACCTCCCTCAAAGATACTGTTAAGTCTGGCAGAATACCGGTGCCATTCACTGATGTACAGGTTGAGCTGCGCTCTTCCTTTCTCTGTCACCTGGTAATACCGCCTGTTTCTGCCCGCACACTCCATATCGTACACTTCCAGACATTCATCCTTCTGCAGTCTCCTGAGTACCGGATATAAAGTGGACTCTGAAATCTCAATGACCTCCCGCACTTCCTGCGTGATCTTGTACCCGTACGTCCCTTTCAACTCACTGGATACCACAGCAAGCACGATCGCATCCAACAATGCCGCGCCCGTGTTAAATACCATGCGATAAACTCCTTTCCTGCTTTTTACATACCTCATAATGATCATCCATTCCTGTTCTGATAAAGTATCATTGCCGCTGCCCTGTCTTTATGCCGACCTTTCCCCTCTCTTTCTCCGTCTCAACCTTTATGCGTTCTCACGGACTTTGCAGCAAGTGCAAAGTCCTGGGCTGAACTGTTACCTTTCTCCATTCATAAGATACTCTATAATATTGTTTAAAATTATAATATTATATGCTGTATAATATTGTTTCTGCTAATACTATACGTCGTATAATATTATTTGTCAACATATATTTCCTTATTTCTACCTTAAGATATCCTTAACGGGTATCTCCACTATCCGGAATCCATTCAAGGCAATCAGCCCCCTCTCCTCCGGATCATGATGACCATTAACGATTCCGGCCGCAGTATCCTCCATCCTCTATAACTATATAACGTCCTACGGCCGGAAATTTCTTCAAAAAAACAGACGCTTGGTTCACAGCGCCTGCTTTTCTCAAAAGTCCAATCCTATTCTGTTTCATCTGTTTCATTTGCCAAAACCGCCTGTTCTGCCAGGCAGCTCACCGGTACTGTGACCTCCCTGTCAGAACAGATTCACCTTACCGACGATGCCGTCGTTGATCACATAATAAGCGGTAAAATCCTCCGGCTTCACATAGATCTGAAGACTCTCAATGGAACCCTGTGCATGGCCCTTGGCATAATAATGTGCCTTGACCCGATCGGTCACTGCATCCATGCTGGCCTCATATTCCCGATACTGGAAAATGATCTCCGGCGCCGGCTCCTGCTTCGGCTCTTCCTGTACGGTCTTGTCTGCCTGCACGGTCTCTTCTGCCTGTACCGCCGTTCCTGCCTGCACGGTCGTCTCCGGCTTCACCGCCGTCTCTTCCTTCTCAGAAACAACTTCCTTCCCCGCCGTCATTACTTTCTGATCCTTTTTATTCATAGTACTCTCCCCTTTATCCGCCTTACGGCCTGTTGTAAAATGGTTATAGCGCAGCATTGCTTCCTGGCCGACAGTCCCTCCACGAAGCCTGTAATTCGTTACCCCTATTGTACCATTGTTTCGTCTTTGCGACAAGCCGCTTTGCCGGTTCTGTTACAAAACCCGCACCCCGACGGCGAGGCGGCGCACCCGCCAAGCGCGGTCTCCCGCAGCTCATACGGAATCCTTTTACCGACCTGATACATGGTGTCCAGCATTTCGTCAAAAGGGATCAGCTGTCGGACGCCGGAAAGCGCCAGTTCCGCAGCGATCAGCGCATTGGCCACCCCCGCCGCATTCCGGTTCTGGCAGGGATACTCCACCAGGCCGCCTACCGGATCGCACACCAGTCCCAGCATGTTCATCAATACCGTAGCGGCAGCATCCAGACTCTGTTCTGGCTCTCCGCCCATCAGCTCCACCGCAGCCCCGGCAGCCATGGCGGCCGCCACACCCACTTCCGCCTGACAGCCGCCCACCGCTCCCGCCACGGTGGCGTTGCGCATGGCCAGATAACCGATCGCCCCGGCATGGAACAAGGCATCCACCAGCTGTTCGTCCGAAAAGCAATATTCCTGCTGCAGCGACAACAGAAGCCCCGGCACGATACCGGCAGAGCCCGCCGTGGGAGCCGCCACGATCACGCCCATGGACGCATTCACCTCCAGCACTGCCATGGCATAGGCGATCCCGCGCCCCAGCACTGCGCCGCAGATACTCTCTCCCTTGCTCCGGTGCAGTTCCAGCTTCCCGGCCTCCCCGCCGATCAGGCCTCCTACGGATCTCACGGATCTCTGCAAAGGTGTCATGGCAGCCTCACGCATGATGGCAAGTGCCGTCTGCATCCGTCCGTATGCCTGTTCCATAGTGATCTCACCCAGGTCGCATTCCCGTCTCTTCATCACCGCCGAAATCTTCTGGCCGCTCTTAGCGCAGATCTCCAATAACTCTTTTGCATTCTTAAAATCTACCATGCACGGTCGTCCTCCTGTTTCGCTGCTTCTCCTGCCGTCACGCTGTCTGCCCAGTCTTCGCACAGCCTTTGTACGGATTCTGTACAGATTTTGCACAGATTCTGTGCGGATTCTGCACAGTCTCTGTGCGGTTTTCTTTCCCGTATTTACTGTTTCTGCACCAGCATCACTTCCCGTATATTGGGATTTTCCAGCAACTGTCCGGTCATATCTTCCGGCAGCCTGTCGTCGGACTCCACGATGGTATAAGCTTTCTCCCCCTTGGACTCCCGGAACAGGCGCATAAAGGCTATGTTGACACCCCGGTCGCTTAAGGCTCTCGTGATATGGGCCGCCACGCCGGGCCTGTCCTTCTGTATGATGATGACGGCGTTGTATTCCCCGGTAAACTCCACCTGCACCTGATTAATCCGCACGATCCGCACCTTGCCGCCGCCCAGGGATTCCCCGCGCACGCTCATCTGCGTGCCGCTGTCATTGACCATCCGGATGTCCACCGTGTTGGGGTGCACATCCGTTTCCTTCTCATCCGTGAGAAAACGGTACGCGATCCCCCGCTCCTCCGCGATCTCAAAAGAATCCCGGATCCGCACATCGTCCGTAGCAAACCCCATGATCCCGCCCAGAAGCGCCCGGTCCGTACCGTGTCCACCGTAGGTCTTGGCAAAGGATCCGTACAGAGTAAATTCCACTTCTTTCAGGACGCCGCTCAACATTTTCTGGGCCAGATGCGCGATGGCGCAGGCACCCGCCGTATGGGAACTGGACGGCCCCACCATATTCGGGCCGATCACATCAAACACACTGATAAATGACATAGATCTCCTCCTGTTTCATCGCGCAGGGCGCAAACATAACTTTCACGCATTTAAAGAGCATTCCAGACTTTCTCCAGCCATGCCGTCGCCAGATCCGGCCACTGGGCAGCCGACGCGTCAGCCTTCCGTCCATTCTGAACCTCCGCTTCACCCACGGCCTTATTCCATGCTTCGGCAAATTCAGGAAGACTCTTGGCCTGCGCCGCGGCCCCAAATTCCTCCGGCACACGCTCCGGGTGCTGTACGGCAAACACCTGCAGCGTCCTCCACTGCTGTTCCATCGTGTAGATGCTGTCCTCCCCAAAATCTCCGGCCGCCCACTGCGGCGTCGCCAGGCTCATGCCATGCGGCCCTTCCATAAATAAGTGCAGTTCGCAGGGTACCCCCGCCTTATGACAGGCTTTCGCGAAATAGATGCTGTTCTCCACCGGCACCAGGTCGTCGGTGATCGTGTGCCATAGGAAAGCCGGCGGCGTATCCGCCGTAACATGCTTCTCCAGACTCGCCCAGGCAAGCGCATCCTCCCCGGCGTCCTCTCCCAGCAGCAGGGTAAAGCTGTCCCTGTGCGCCTTCTCGCCGCTGGTAATCACCGGATAGCATAATACCACCGCATCCGGCCGGTTGGAGATCTTGGCCCATGCTCCCTTTTCGTCCTTCTGCTCTTGATAATGCACCGCCAGGCTTGCCACCAGATGACCGCCTGCCGAGAAACCACAGCAGGCAACCTGATCGCTGATCACATGCCAGTCCTGCGCATGCTTTCGGATACAGCACACCGCTCTGGAGATATCCATAAGCGCCTGCCTGCGCACCGGCACATTCCGGAACATATTCGTAGTATACGTCAAAACAAAAGCCTGATACCCTGCCTCATAGAAACGTTTCGCCACGATCTCGCCTTCCGTCGGGCTGACAATCGCGTAGCCGCCGCCGGGCACCACCAGCATGGCCGGCCGCCTGACCTCATCCTCATGCAGATATGTCCTGATGTTCGGCCGAAATTCCCCTGCAAAAGGGTGTTGATACTCTTCTTTTTCCCATAAATAAACTGCTTCTCTCATACGTCTGAAATCCTCCTGTGCCGCTGCCGCATTCCCGCCGCCGTACCAAATGTGCACCGCATATGCGGTATGCCGGTATAGTTTCCTGTATCTGACAGTATCCTGCAGATCCTGTTAAATAGAGTATACTCTTTCAGACGTCTTAGTTCAAACAGTTTCCGTATAGAGTCCCTGCAAACCGTAACTATTCAGCCTTCGGCTTCATAGTTACTGAATCCGGCCTATTCCAGGTTTGCCTTCGGCAAAGAGGCCGGATTCTTCTCAACCTTTATGCGTTCTCACGGACTTTGCAGCAAGTGCAAAGTCCTGGGCTGAACTGTTACAGCAAACCTCACTCCTGCTCGTCAAATCTCCTGTCCTTCCAGTAATATTCCTTGTCGTGCTCGTCGATCCGGCGAAGCGGCTTACAGGGATTGCCGACCGCCACCATATAGTCGGGTATATCCTTCGTCACAACACTGCCCGCGCCGACTACCGCATACTTCCCGATCGTCACGCCCGGAAGCACGATCGCGCCGGCGCCGATCCAGGCCCCGTCCCCGATTGTGATGGGAAAAGAATACATACCGCCTTCCGCGCGCTTCTCCGGATCGATCGGATGTCCCGTCGTACACAGCGTGACCCCTGTCCCGAAAAGAACACCCTTACCGATGGTAATCTTATAGTCATCGATCAAAACCAGTCCGGAATTAATGTAAGTTCCCTCGCCGATCGAAACCGTAGAACCGACCGCTAAAGTCAATGGCTGATTCACCCACACATTCTCGCCGACGCTTCCGAACATTTCCCTGACAAGCCCGTTTCTCTTCTCAACCTCACTGGGTCTGGACGTGTTAAATTCGTACATCAGATCCTTAACTCTCGCCTGCTTTGCAAGATACTCGTCGGTATCCTCCCATAAATATCCGTTTGCGATCTTAACGCTTCTTTCCTGTACCGTCATTTTGCTTTTCCTCCTTCAAGAAATTTATCCGCTGCCATTGCATCGTTTTTTATAACAATATCACGTCCGTGTTCAAAATTCTTTAACAAAATCGTACTTTGCTATAACAATATGTCATATACTTACCTATGCTGTCAAATGATATAAAAAAGCAGGGCAGCTCCTGTCTTCTGTCCTGCTTTTCCTATTATAGAAACCCCTTATGATAAAAGTCCCTTACTATAGCTATCGGATCCCCAGTTCCGTATCCGCCTCCGTCACATGACTGTGTGCCTTAATATACGCCACGATCTCATCCAGTTTCGTGAATGCCAGCCCCACATAGCTGTCCGCACATCCGTAATACAGCGCGATCTTACCGCTCTCGGAATCATGAATCGTCGCGCAGGGGAAGCATACATTCGGTACGAACCCTCTCTCCTCATACCACTCTTCCGGTGTCAGCAGGAAATTCTCGCACCGATACAATACCCTGGACGGATTGTCGATGTCCAGGATCGCACCGCCGATGGAATAGACGAAACCGTTGCAGGTGCCGCTGACGCCATGATAGAACAGAAGCCATCCCTCGCTCGTCTCGATGGGCGCGGCGCCGCCGCCGATCTTAACGGACTCCCACCATTCGGAGCCCTTGCCCATCACATGTCTGTGTTTACCCCAGTATACCATGTCCGGGCTCTCGCTTAAGAAGATATCCCCGAAGGGCGTATGACCGGAATCGGACGGCCTGCTTAAAAGCACGAAATTCCCGTTGATCTTACGCGGGAACAGCACCGCGTTTCTGTTAAAAGGAATAAAGGGATTCTCTATTCTCGTGAAAGTCTCAAAATCCGTGGTCTTCGCCATGCCGATGGAAGCGCCGTAGAAATCCTGGCACCATATGATATAGTAGGTATCCTCCACCTTCACAAGCCGGGGATCATAGGCGTAGACCGGCATGAAATCATTGCCCGCCTCGTCTTTAAACGGGATCTTCTCTTTCTCGAACTCCCAGTGGATCGCATCCTTGCTGTGCCCCAGATAGATATAGGGAATCCCGTTTACCTGCTCGCCTCGAAACACACCGATAAATTCATCCCCATAAGGCATCACGGCACTGTTGAAGATTCTTGCCACCCCTTCCACGGGATTCCTGCCGATGATCGGGTTCTCATCGTACCGCCAGATCGGTGCGCCCTTCAATCCTTCCGGTTTCTCCTGCCACGGCACGTTCTTCACCGCCGGGCTGATCATTTTTACTTCGCTCATTTCTTTCCTCCATTCTGAATCGGTCTCTTCTCCTGCCTCTTCTTTTTCTTCCTTATTTCTGTTTGCTTTTCATTTCTTTTCTTTCTTATGTTCTCTTTTTTTGTTTTCCTTTTTTCGTTTTCCTTTTTTCTTTTCTTCTTCTTTTTTCTTATCCGATCACGTTTTCTATTGTTTCGCCAGAAATTTCAGATTCTTCCGGATCAGATCGCATCTTTGCGCCACGCACTCCACGGAACGCAGCGGATCTGCGGGCGTATGGAACACATAATCGATCAGCCGCTCCACCGTGGTAGTAGCCACGTGCATTCTCGTATCGCTGGATGCATAATAAAGATACACGTCTCCGTTCTCCCTGGCGATGGCGCCGTTGGTAAATACCACATTGGACACGTCTCCCACACGCTCTCCATCTCTTGGCCCGATCAACATGCCGGAAGGCTCGGCGATCACTTTGGACGGGTCGTCTAAGTCCGTGGCGAACGCATAGATCACATAGCGCAGACCCGCCGCCGTATTCCTGACACCGTGGGCGATATGGATCCAGCCGCGCTCCGTCTTAATGGGCACCGCTCCCGCCCCGTTCTTCGCCTCGGTAATGGTGTGATATTTCCGCAGGGAAGTCATCTTCTCCTCATCGATCACCGCATGGGTAATGTCATCGCAGAGACCAAACCCGATACCGCCGCCGGATCCCGTGTCGATGAAGTCATCCATCGGTCTGGTGTAAAAGGCATACTTGCCGTCAACAAACTCCGGATGCAGCACTACATTCCGCTGCTGCGGGGAACGCAGCGTGGTCAGATTCGGAAGCCGCTCCCACTCTTTCAAGTCCTTCGTCCGCACGATGCCTGCCGCCGCCACCGCCGCAGACAGATCGCTCACCGTCTTATCCTTGCTCTCGGAGCAGAACACGCCGTAGATATAGCCGTCCTCATGTTTCGTCAGACGCATATCGTATACGTTCGTCTCCTCCGGGCAGGTATCCGGCAGCAGGATCGGATAGTCCCAGAACCGGAAGCCGTCGATCCCGTTATCGCTTTCCGCCACCCCGAAAAAGGACTTCCGGTCGTTCCCCTCGATCCGCGCCACCAGATAAAACTTACCGTCAAGCTCGATCGCGCCGGAATTCATCACCGCATTCACGCCCAACCGCTCCATAAAAAAGGGATTGGTCTCCGGATTCAGGTCATATTTCCAGGTCAGCGGAATATGCTCCCTGGTAAGCACCGGATACACATATCTGTCATAGATCCCGTTATAGCTGTCGTCCTTCTCGTTCTTTCTGTTGATCAGTCTGTTATACTTTTCCAGTTCCACGTAATAGTTGCTGTGCAGCATGTTTCCTCCTTTTCCGAAGCAGCCTCAGGGCCGCTTCCTTATGCTGATGCGATGACTTTGTTGCTGAACTTCTCACATTAATCCGCGTCTGATTACCTCAAAACACATCCGCCCGTTGTGGTACGGACACTTCCATGGTTCCACAATGGGCTTGCCGCTTACCGCTTCCCCCTTGGCGTTCACATCCCAGAACCACTCGGATCCTTCCCGCTTATCTATCAGATGTTCTTTGATATAGGTCCACTCTGCCCTGGCCGCCTCCAGATATTCCCCGTGCTCCGGCGCCAGTGCATAGGCATTCAGAAATCCGACGACAGCTTCCGCCTGCACCCACCAGACTCTTGTCTCATCGACAACCCCCTTCTCACATTCATTGGCAAGGGAATGTCCGTCAAAAGCCTTTTCGTATACTTGACTGGTCAGGTCAAGCACGATCGGAAGCATCTTCTCCGCATATGCCCTCTCTCCCAACACATCCGTCCCCCTGCGGATCAGCCAGGCCGTCTCGATATCGTGCCCGTAGGAATGCAGGTCGAGAATCGAATGCATTTCCCTGTCGAAGAACACTTCCTGCCTGTGCAGTTTCGGATTGTAGACCTTCTTAGCGATCGTATCCAGGATCCACTGCAGCCGCTCTTTCACCCGTGTGTCACCGCTCACCCGGTACAACTCCGTATACGCCTCGAACACATGCAGCAGCGTGTTCATCGTCTTCTGGGCTATGACCCCGTTCTCGGACAGCTTGTCATTCCCGATCTCCCGGAACGACCTGTCGAAAGCCTCTTTGTATCCGATCTCATCCCTGCATCGCTCTTCTATGATCCGGAACAGATCGAAGGCCGTCTCAAGCGCCTCCTTGTCACCGGATGCATTATAATAGGAAGACAAAGCATAGATGGAAAAGGCCTGGTTGTATGTATGCTTCGTGGTATCCTCCGGTGTTCCGTCATAAGCCACCGACCAGTACACACCGCCCTTCTCCCGATCCAGGCAATATCGCCGCAGAAACTCATAACCATGTCTGGCCTCTGCAAGCAGCGATTCCTCCTCCAGCGTCAGATACGCATTCGCAAAGAACCATGTAATCCGGCTGTTTAAGATACACCCCTTCACGGCCTGCCGGTCCACCTTAAGGTCGTGATCCATATAGCCATAGTAGCCGCCGTGCTCCTCATCCCTCAGCCCTTTCCAAAATGGGATGATGCAGTCCGTCAAGTGGTTCCTGATCTCTTCCGTCATCATTGTGCCCTCCCCTTTTCTTCGATTCCTGTTCTTTCCGTTCCCGATTCCTGCCCTTCTGTCATTTACCATGGCTGTATTGGGAATATTACCCGCTCTGATTAGCTTTATTTTAACTTTAATTTAAGTATACATTACTTTAAATTTTAATCAATACCAAATTAACAATAAATATGGTTATTTCACGCATTCTACGCATTTTCTGCTATTTATACAATTTTTGAAACCCTGATTTGTGGATATTGACTATAAGAACTATCATTTTTACCTCTACGTGGATATTGCTGGCCATGCCTGCAATATCGCTAAATGCGTAATGGAAGTTTTAACTTCCAAACTTCATAAGCAGAATAATCCCGCATCCCCTATCCAATCATTTATCTCTACAATAAATGCACAAAAATAAGACCCAAAAACCATTTTCGTTTTCTCTGGCTCTTCGGTCTTATCATATTCTGCTGCACAACATCTTTGTTATCCTATGGCAAATAGTATTCATGCAGACAATACGTGATCATGGAACAAAATTCTGCATATTTCCCTTCCTGCATACTATTGTATTCCTCAATTACCATTTCTACATATTCTCTGTCCGTCAGCAGATCCTCATCTTGAAATTCAAACTCTAAAACAGTATCAAGTGCCGCCTTTCTCTGCTCCTCTAACACATAGGAGTTCAGATTCAAATGTCTGGCCATCTCCTGACCGATCGGATCGATCACAAAAATCCTTCCGTCCAGCCTGAATCCAAAGATTGTATTGATCCTGGAATCTGTCGGAAAAATACAGCTATGAAAGCTAAACCAATTATCCTTCTTATGATTACAGTGATCTGCACTGTATGCATTTTCTCCCTTACAGGACACAAACAGATTCGAGTATGTCAACTGCGCATCTCTGCATATTTCACATTCTCTGGCGGACAAAGTTCTGCTGTCCGGATGTCTCGGCATAAAATGTTCAATCTCACAGTCTGTCAAATACCTATGTCGCCCAATGTGCTTTTCACAATAACAGCAAATATATCCCTGTTCCTTAAGCAAACTCTCTTTCAGCCGCAGATACGCTTCCGTTCCTGTCAGATCCTCATAAGTTGCTTTACGTCCACTTTCTGCACTAAAATCACTTTTCCATTTTATAAAATAATCCGGTTCAGGATTTTTCTTTATCTGACGCATTCACTCTCTTTCCTTTTATAAGTAACATCCTTCCTCGTATTGTATCAGCATTCCTGCTGTTTGTCAGATCGTCAATCTCTTCCATGCAGGCTTCCGCCTGTTCAAATTCTTTCTCTTCCAGGCAATGATACATCTGACTGACCTTCTCTTTGATCACACGGTTCACCGAATCTGTCTTAAGCGCTTCTTCCAATACAGAATTGGCATCCAGTCCAAAATAATGCTGCATCCCGTTACAGCTGATCTCTCCTGCGATCCTGTCCAGTGAGAAAACATTGAAATCTGAAGCAATTTCTCCCAGTACCTGCGGCGAATGTGTCGTAATGATAAATTGCACATTAGGAAATGTTTCTTTTAATACTCCTATCACCTTTCTCTGCCACGACGTATGCATATGCAGTTCAATTTCATCTATCAGGACAACTCCTACCCCTTCCAGAGGATTTTCCAATGTCGGATTCGCAATTGCCAGACGTCTTGCCAGATCGCCGAATAGTGCAAGCGTGCACTTTTCACCATCTGACAGCTGCAGGATATCCAGTATTTCTTCCCCCTTATATACCTTCATCGAATATGGTCTTGCCGTGATGTGTATATCCTTATATCCATCTAACATTGCCAACATCGCGCGTTTTACGGCCTTCAATGGAATATCCTGATATGCAGCTTCCAGTTTCTGCCGCTGTGTTTCATATAGCTCCTGCTCCAGGAACCATTCAAATAATTTCGAAAACGCAATCTGATTCTCAATCGCCTTTTCAAAAGCGGCAAACTGTCCGTAGTCCTCCGTCTTGCGAATCCTCAACGGCGTTTTGATCACAAGTCTGTTCACACCATAATTTACAAATACAGGAATATTGCTCGTTTCACTGGTCTCGATCAGATTATTATCAACATCTACCTGATCTTCTAAACGATACTTCTCTTTATAATGCGCAACCAGACTGTCCAGTTCCTTTGACAGACTGACCGGATTCCCTTTTCTATATGCTGTCCTGGAATAACTGTAAGTCTGCTCTTCCTCACCAAATCTGAATGCCGCCTCAATTCTTGCCGACGCCTTACCGAACTTAATGTCAGATTCCTCCATCTTGATCGCCTGCTTAAAGCGCAGCTTAACCAGTCTGTTGATGATATTCGCATATAATAAATTGACTGCTGCCAGCACCGATGACTTACCCACTCCGTTTATGCCGAAGAGAACCGTGCTTTTCCCTTGCAGAAGCAACTCCAGTCTATGAATTCCCCTGAAATCCTCTAAAAGAAGTTTCTCAATTACCATCCTGTTCCTGCTCTCCTATATCATTCATCCTCGTTATTCCTGTGGTATGCAACATACCGCAAGATAAGTTTACTATAAAAAAAACATTTTTACAACTTGATCTTGTAAATCTATTATAAAATCCAGAACCTGAACCATACCATTTTTCTTTGATGCAGAAAACATTACGCCGCAGGATTACTCCTGCGACGCAAACTGAGCCATATATAACCTGTAATAAGCCCCCTTCTTCTCCATCAGCTGTCTGGCATTGCCCTCCTCAATGATTCTGCCGTCATCCACCACGAAAATCCGGTCGGCCTTCTGGATCGTTGACAGCCTGTGCGCGATCACGAAGGATGTCCGGCCCGCCAGCAGATGCTCGATGCCCTGCTGTACCAGGATCTCGGTCTTCGTGTCAATACTGGAAGTCGCTTCATCCAGGATCAGAATCTTCGGATCCGATACCATCGTCCGGGCAAAGGCCAGAAGCTGTCTCTGCCCGATGGAAAGGCCGCCGCCCCGCTCCGACAGTTCCGTATCGTAGCCGTCATCCAGCCGCATGATAAAGTCATGGGCATTGACCGCCTTAGCCGCCGCAATGATCTCCTCATCGGTGGCATCCAGTTTCCCGTAGCGGATATTGTCCCTGATCGTCCCCGAAAAGAGGAAATTATCCTGCGTCATGATACCCATCTGCCTGCGCAGACTTTCGATGGAAACCTTCTTCACGTCATGACCGTCCACCGACACGATCCCCTCCTGCACATCATAGAATCTGCTGATCAGATTCACGATCGTCGATTTTCCGGCACCGGTAGGCCCCACCAGAGCGATGGTCTCCCCCGGACGGATGCGGAAATTCACGTCATCCAGCACTTTGACCTTGTCATCGTAAGAAAAGGTCACATGGGCAAAAGTCACTTCCCCTTCGATCGGCGGCATCTCGATCACGCCCGCCTCATCCGCGATAGCCGGCGGCGTATCCAGGATCTCGAAGATACGTTCCGCACCCGCTATGTTCGTCACCAGCTGGTTATAGAAATTGCTGATATTATGGATCGGCTGCCAGAACATGGTCAGATAGCTGCCGAAAGCGATAAACGTTCCCAACGACACCTCTTCCACCCCTAACACCACGATACCGGTAAAATATAACAGGATACACCCGATGGCCCAGGAAAAATCGATCACCGAGCCGAAGGCGTCGCTCATCCGCATCGCATGGACGAAAGCCAGCCTGTGCTCCTCCAGAAGCCCGTCAAAAGTCCGTTCCGTCTCCCCCTGCGCATGAAAGCTCTGGATGATCCGCATCCCCGCCATGTCTTCATGAATAAAGGCATTTAAGTTGGCTGACTTCTTGCGGAAAACCTGCCAGCGCGGATGTGCTTTGACCTGAATATATACCATTCCCGCCGTCATAAACGGAATGGCCAGCATGGAGGCGAAGGCTAGCTTCGGATTCTTCCATACCATGATCACCACCACCGCAATGACCGTCAGGCCATCCGGGATCAGGGTGGTCACACAGTTGGACAACACGTCCTTCAGGGAATTGATATCGCCGATGATACGTGACAAGATCTTTCCCGTCGGTCTGCTGTCAAAGAAGGCGAAATCCAACTTCTGGATATGCGTATAGAGCTCCTGTCTGATCGTCAGCAGAATCTCGTTGCAGACCTTCGCCATAATATACATCCGCAGCTTCACCGTCACCACCAGAAGCAGGTTGATAACAAGCGCTACCAGAAGCAGCCGGTAGAGGCCGCTCACATCCTTCACCGAAATATGATCGTCGATGGCAGATTCCATGATCAGCGGATTGATCAGGCTGACTGCCACGCCATATCCCATGATCAAAAGCACCAGTATGATCTGCCATTTATAATCGAGCAGATAGCGAAACAGCCGCAGCAGTGTCTGTACCTTACTGCGCTCTATGCTCTGCTCATCGTCCTTATACGAGTTGACTGCCATCCGTCTCACCACCTTTCTGTTTCTCTTCATCTGCTATTGCTATACCGTTATCTTCTGTTCCCCGTACGATCGCCCTGCCCTTTGCGGCGCTTTCCTGTGCTGCCGCTTCTGCCTGCATATCGTCGCGCTGTTCCGGATTTCTCTGTTGTCGCAATTCAGCAGCCGTATCGATCTCACCGTACTGCGATTCATAAGTCTCATAATAGAGTCCCCGCTTCGCCAGCAGTTCCTCATGGGTTCCCCGCTCCGCGATGGCACCGTTCTCCAGCACGATGATCTCGTCTGCGTGCCGCACCGCACTGATCCTATGGGCGATAATGATCTTCGTCGTGTTCTCCAGTTCCCGCAGGGTCTGCTGGATCATCTGCTCCGTCTCCATGTCAAGCGCCGAAGTGGAATCGTCCATCACCAGGATCGGATCCCTCTTGGCCAGGGCTCTGGCAATGCTGATGCGCTGCTTCTGACCGCCGGACAGTCCCACGCCGCGCTCACCGATCACCGTGTCATAGGTATCCTCCATACGCTCGATAAAGTCGCTGGCCTGTGCCTGGGCGGATGCCCTGCGCACCGTCCTGAAATCCAGGAAATCTTTCTTCCCCAGCTTGATGTTATCGTTGATCGTATCGGAGAACAGGAACACATCCTGCATCACGAAACTGATACTGGTGCGCAGCTGCGCAAGCGACAGCTCCTTAATATTCACATCGTCCAGATAGATGGCACCCTGCGTCGCATCATACATACGCTGCAGAAGCTGCACGATCGAAGTCTTGCCTGCTCCCGTGGCGCCCATAATACCCAGCGTCTTTCCTGCTTCCACCGTAAAGGAAATATCATGCAGGATCTCATACTGATCTGCCTTGTGGAAGGAAACGTGATCGAAGCGGACCTTGCCTGCCACCTGCTCTATCCTGACCGGCTCCGCAGTCTCCGTGATCGTCGGCTTCTCTTCATAGATTTTGCGCACCTTCTTATTGGACGCCACGGCTGCCGAGAAGCTGTTGGTCAGCCAGCCGAGCATTTCCATCGGCCAGACGATATTCGTGGAATATTCCACGAAAGCGGTCATCTGCCCCAGCGTCATCTGACCTCTGATCACGAAGCCTCCTCCGATCAATATGGTCAGGATCGGAAGCACCTTGCTGACAACGCTGAAAAACGGATAATACCGTACAAAAACCTTAGACTGCTGCATGTTCAGTTCATAGTAACGCTTATTGTGGGAAAGGAATTTCCCGATCTCGTGCTTCTCCCGCGCAAAAGCCTTTACGGTACGCACACCGGCCAGATTCTCCTCCGCCACCGTATTTAACTTGGCATTCTCCTCACTGATCTCCTCATACACCTGCCCCAGCTTCCGCTCCATCAGCAACGCGATCGTCCCACACATAAGCATCGCCGCCGTCGGCAGCAGCGCGAGCTTCCAGTTGAGCAGGTACATGGAGATCAGTATGATCGATGTGTGATAGATCACCTCGATCAGCAGCATTCCCACATAACCTATGGCATCCCAGATGCGGTCAATATCCTCCTTTACCCGGGCCATCAGCTCTCCCGTGTTCGTCCTGTCAAAGAAGTCCGCGCTTAGGCCCTGCACATGCCGGAACAGATCTCTGCGCATATCGGCCGAGATCCGTATGCCATTCTTATCGAAGGTGTATTCCTTCGCATACTGGAACACACACCGCCCGATACCTACTCCCAGAAATCCAAGCAGCAGGTATTTCAGTTCCGCGATATTGCCGCCCACGATGACATCATCTACCACCAATGCCATCAGCCGCGGTCCCATCATATCCAGCGTGACCGCGATCAGAAGCGACGCGATCGCACCCAGATAAGAGAATTTGTAGTCCCATATGTAACTTGATATCTTCTTCATGACTTATATCCCCTCCCCTTTGTAAGTTATATTCTGCACGGCGCCCGGTCTTAAGCCTTTCTGACTCTGCTTAATCGCGCAAAAAGGCTGTGGTGAAATTACCACAGCCTGCATTTACATATATGTGTCCTGATCCGATAGGTCACTCATCGGATCATCTTCGTCCGGCCCGATGTGTCTGCTCCCACGCCTCTGTCACACACCTGCCATTCGCCGTTCCATCGTCACAATCTACGTAAAGATTCTCTCTTCTCTGTCTGCGGAGGTAATTTCCGTACTGCATGATTCAATTTAACGCCAGCGCCTGCTGCACTTCTGAACTTATTGGTCTTCAACATAACGGTTACCTCCTTCCTTACAATTTTGTTGTGTCGTACCGTATTCTTATGTCTGTCTCACAACACATGTTGTTATCTTTTATCTTAATATAGCATCCAGATCTTGTCAATGTATTTTTATTATTTTTTTCATGGCTATTTTTTCGCAGCTTTTTTTCACAGTTATATTTCAACTTTTTCAGCTATGTTTTCACCACCTGCTTTATTCCCGCGAGCAATGAGCCAAGTACCATAAATTATATAAGCGCTTCACCGTCCTGCAGGAACGATCCGTATCCGGTCGATTGCCAGCGGCTGCACCGTCTCCGCCCTGCAGGCTCCAGGATCCGTCTCTCCCGGTACCGCTTCCACGCGAAGCGTATGCCGCCCTTCTTTCAGATAGAAGACATATGGCGTCCCGGCATCGTCCGACAGCATCTCTTCCCTCCAGCCCCATCTATAGGCAAAGCCGTAACGCTCCATCTCCTGGAAAGGCACTGCATCATCCAGCATGATCTTCCTATATGCGCTTATACCCCGCGCATAATTCTGGCGGTCATACAGCGAGATATGATAATAGCCGGCCTCCTCCACATCAAATTCCCACTCAAACCAGTCACCGGCCCGGTTCCAGGAGCTGCCGCCGACGGCGCTGCACTTTGCTTCTTTCGCACGTGCCGGCAGCCTGACCGGCATAACGGACATGGCCGCTTCTTCCTGCACCGGGTCTTCCATCTGCCCGGAAGCTCTGACCGCCTGTCTGGCCTCGATCGTGATCGTCTTGCCTCCGGCATCCCTGATTCCCACCGCATCCCAGAATCCTTTAACCTGTCTGTACTCCCGAACCTGCTTCCCGGGGCTGAAAATGATCTGGTGCAGAAGCATCGGCTCCTTTCTGGAAAGAACGGCCACCGTATGCGTCCCTTCTGTCAGATACACCGACAACGGCTCTGCGATCCGCCGCTCTCTGTCATAAGTAACGCCGGTGATCCATCCGTCCTGCTCCGTCAGGCCGCAGCCGCCTTCCAACGTCCGGATACGGTCATAGCAGACCCGCTCCAATTCCCGACAGGGGACTTCACCGTCAATTAAAATGCTGCATTCAATGGCGGCGCCACTCCCCGCAAGCGGAAGATATTCCAACGCAAGATCATAAAATTCCTCTTCCGCCACAGGCACGCAGAATTCCACCAGGGACCCTTCTTTCGTGTAAATGCCGTCAGCGCAGCGACTGTATCCGACTGCTGCGTCGGCATTCCTCTCATTCCCCACGCAGTCTTCCACGCAGTCTTCCACGCCGACTCTGATCTCCTGCTTCGGATAAACCGCTGCAAAAAGCCGCTGCATACTCCCGATACCCCGGCACAGGATCCGCCATACCGATGCTTTCCGGGAAGGCATCATAAGCCTCCACTCCGGAACTGCCCTGTACAGAATTGTTCTGTGCAGAACCACTCTGTGCAAACGACGGCATTTCCATTGAATAACCTATTTTCAGGACCAGCCCTGCCAGCAGAAACAGGGGCAGCAGGCTTTTACCCTTTTCCACACAACCGGCCAGTCCTTTTAACTTTTTCATCCATCCATTCCCCTGTCTGATCTGTCATGCTCCCTGCCGGGAGTTATGACTAGGCTTTGTTCGTTTTTACAGCTTTCTTCCCGGCTCCGAATTAAATCTAGTCTTTTAAAGGCTAAATTATTCTCTTTAACTAATTAAAATTATATTCCTTTTAGTCTAATTTTTCAATATTTTAGCTTAAATAAATGTATTTTTGGTATTATTCCATGATTTTCAGAGGTGATTTTTGTGTATTTTACCCATTAACGCACTTAACAAAAAGCTAATTTTACTTTATGGAAACATTTTACCTGCGCCGGCCTTTTCACAGACACAAAAAAAGATTACAATATTTTGTAACGAATCCTGATCTGAATCGTCTAATCGTTGAAAGGGAAAGGAGGTGCCGGAAGCCATGGACTTCGAAAAGCTCTATCATACTTATTATATGGAAGTTTATTCTTATATGATGACGCTTGCCAGAAATGCACATTTGGCGGAAGAGATCACGCAGGAAGTGTTTTACAAGGCCATGAAGACCAGACATCCTTACACGGGTGCATCCGGCGAACTGACATGGCTGTGCGCCATCGCCAAAAACACCTTCCTCGACGAATGCAGAAAACGGGCGCGGTTTCAGGAAACCGATGAAGAACTTCCTGCCGACCTTAATCTGGAAGAAATGTTTGCAAAAGAAAGCGTCACCCTGCAGATCCACCAGATTCTGCACCGCATGGAGGAGCCCTATAAAGAAGTATTCCAGCTGCGGATATTCGGGGAGCTTTCTTTTCAGAAAATAGGACAGATATTTGAGAAGAGCGAAGTCTGGGCCCGTGTGACCTATCATCGCGCCAGACTGAAAATTCAGGAAAGGATGGAAGAAAATGAAGATGGAACAAAAGTATAACTGTGAACTGATACAGGACCTGCTTCCGCTCTATCAGGACCAGATCTGCAATGCTTACAGCCGCACAGTCGTCGAAACGCACCTGCAGGAATGTCCGGACTGCCGGAAGATCCTGGCGAAGCTGCGAAACAATTGCTATGACGCACAGTTGGTACAGGAAAAAAACAACGTTCTGGAAGCCCACGCCAGGAAAGAGCGGAAGGAAACCTTTCTCATCGGCGCCTCTGTCGCCGGCATTCTGACAATTCCCGTGATCGTATGCCTGATCTGTAATCTGGCGATCGGCCATGGACTTGACTGGTTCTTTATTGTCCTGACGGCTCTGCTCGTGACGGCTTCCGTCAGCGTCGTTCCGTTAATGGTTCCGGAACATACCATACTCTGGACGTTAGGCAGCTTTACCGGCTCACTGCTCTTGCTGCTTTTTACCATCTGCCTTTATACCGGCGGGGACTGGTTCTTCCTCGCATCCGTCCCCGTCCTTTTCGGGTTATCGGTGCTTTTTATGCCCTATATCGTAAGAAAGATCCCGCTTCCCGGCTTTTTATCCCGGAACAGGGCGCTCTTAGTCATGGCATGGGATACCCTCTGGCTCTATGGCGTGATCATCGTATGCGGTTTTCACACTGCCGTCACGGATTACTGGCGTATCGCTCTGCAGATCACAGGCTTCTGTATCCTGCTGCCCTGGGCGTTCCTTCTGATTATCCGTTACACGAAGCTCCAGGCGCAGGTCAAGGCCGGATTCTGCACCATCCTTTGCGGCCTGTTTGGCGCAGTCATAAATCCAGTCCTCGCGTTGATCCTGCAGGACTGGGAGCGGTTTCATGCCTATACCAGCCTTGCGATCCTGCCCTGGAACGCAGAAACCTTCAACATCATCACCGCCCTGTCTGTCACCGCCGCCACCATACCCACAGGCATCGTCCTGATCGTATGCGGGATCCGGAAGCAGCGTCGCCGCAACGGCTGAAAACCTGCCGATGCCAAACGCCCTGCAGACACTTGTGTATGTCTGCAGGGCGTCTTCTTTATAACGGTTTCCGGCTCACCGCGCCTGCACGCTGTCCTTCATCACCATATGTCCTTCCACCGTATGAATGCTCGGCACATGTTCTTCCCCCATCTGCAGCTTCTCCAGCATCACGTCCACCGCGCACTGCGCCATCCGGCCCAGATCCACTTCGTATGTCGTGATCTCCACGTCGCAGATACCGGGATAGATGAAATTGTCATACCCTACCACCGACACATCCTCCGGCACACGAAATCCGTTCTCTTTCAGCTTATTGACCATCCGGCCCGCGGTCAGATCACAGTTACACACAAAGGCCGTCGGCATATCCTCCGGCAGCTTGAGAAGATTTACCTCATCAATATAGCCGCTTGTCACATCCCTGTCATCGATCACCCAGTCTTCGCGGATCTTCTTTCCATGCTCCAACATGGATTTGACATAGCCGAGAAAGCGGTCCGTAATGGAGCTGGTGGCAAGCAGCGTCCCCACATACGCGATCCGTTCATGCCCCATCCGGAACAGATAGTTGGTCAGCTGATACGCCCCATAGAAACTGTCCGAGACGACCGCATCCACCTCTTGTCCCTCATCCGTAAAATCCATATATACCGTGGGCAGCGGGGACTGCTGCTGCAAAAAAGCCAGAAAGGCATCCGGCATCTTGCCCAGGATGACAACTCCGTCCACCTTCTGTTCCCGCAAAAGTCTGGGCAGCACATATGCCCCTTCCTTCTGCCTGTCGATCACTTCCATCAGCGTAAAGCATCCCGCATCCATCGCTTTGGTGGCGACCTTCTGATACATCTGCAGATAGAAGGAATCATATTTATCAATATAGCTTTCCTCGACCAGAAGACCGATATTATAACTTCTCTCCGGCCCGGTTCTTCTCTCTTTGGACGGCTGCACATAGCCCATCTCATCCGCCAGCTTCTTTATCCGCTCCCGCATCTCCTCGCTGACGCCCTTCTGCCCCGTCAATGCCTTGGACACCGTCACGGTGCTGACGCCCGTCCGCATTGCAATATCCGCCAGCTTTACTTTCTTAGCCATTCCATATTCCTCCGAAACTCAAGTTACTCCTGCATACGTAATGGAAGTTTTGGCAGCAATTCCGATCGGAATATGCAGAATCCTTACTCACCCAGATACGCCTTCTTCACCGCGTCGTTATGCATCAGTTCGCCTGCGTCTCCCTCCAGGGAGATCGTGCCGGTCTCCAACACGTACGCTCTGTCCGCGATGGCCAGCGCTTTCTTGGCATTCTGCTCCACCAGGAGCACCGTCGTACCCGACTGGCTGACCCGCTTGATGATATCGAAGATCTCATTGACGAAGATCGGCGACAGACCCATGGACGGCTCATCCATCAGAATAATACTGGGCTGACTCATCAGCGCGCGCCCCATGGCCAGCATCTGCTGCTCACCGCCGCTGAGCGTCCCCGCCATCTGCGTCTTACGCTCTTCCAGACGTGGAAACCGCTCATACACCATATGCAGGTTCTCCTTGATCTCGTTCTTATCCTTCCTGGTGTAAGCGCCCATCATCAGATTATCATACACCGACAGCTGTGCAAACACGCGCCGCCCCTCCGGCACATGAGCCATCCCCATCGGCACGATCTTGTAACCCGGCGTCTTCGTGATGTCTTTTCCCTCAAAAATAATGCTGCCGTTTGTTGGCTTGATCAGTCCCGTGATCGTGTGCAGCGTCGTCGTCTTTCCCGCTCCGTTGGCGCCGATCAGGGCGATGACCTCTCCCTGCTCCACCTCAAAACTGATTCCCTTGATCGCCTCTATCACACCATAATGCACATGGAGATCCTTCACTTCCAACATCGCCATTTCAAATTCCTCCCGCTGTGTGGTTACTGTTTGTGGCCTGGCCGCACATAGTAACGCTGTGTGCTCTTTCTATCTTCCTTAGCCCTATTCCTCAAGAACCCAGATAAGCCGTGATTACGTCCGGATTGTTCAGCACTTCCTGGGTCTCGCCCTGCGCCAGCACTTCCCCGAAATTCAACACCGTCAGCTTCTCACAGATGCCGGCCACCAGTTTCATGTCATGCTCGATCAGCAGGATCGTCATCTCAAAACGGTCTCTCACGAAGCGGATCGTCTCCATCAGCTCTCTTGTCTCATTGGGGTTCATACCCGCCGCCGGTTCATCCAGAAGCAGAAGCTTGGGATTCGTCGCCATGGCTCTGGCGATCTCCAGCTTTCTCTGCTGTCCGTAAGGCAGGTTCTCCGCCTGATAATCCGCGTACTCCTCCAGACCGAACACTTCCAGAAGTTCCATCGCCCTGGCGTTCATCTCCTTTTCCACCTTATGATAGCGCGGCAGGCGCAGGATTCCCTCGAAGGTAGAATACGGATAGTGGTTGTGCAGCCCGACCTTTACGTTGTCGAGCACCGGCATATCGCCAAACAGACGGATATTCTGAAAGGTTCTCGCGATACCCGCCTTACAGATATCGATCGTCTTTTTCCCCGTCAGGTTTACGCCGTCTAACAGGATCGCGCCCTCATCCGGCGTATACACGCCCGTCAGCAGGTTAAAGATCGTCGTCTTCCCGGCGCCGTTTGGCCCGATCAGACCGTACAGTTGTCCTTTTTCCACAGAAATATCGAATGCGTTCACCGCCCGCAGGCCGCCAAAGGAGATTCCCAGATTCTTCGTCTCTAACAGTGCCATCTCTATGCCTCCTCCTTTGCCGCTTTCCTGCCCGGCAGGAACTTCTGTTTCAATCGTTTCCTGAAAAATATCGCATTCGGGCTCCAGTTGAAGATCATCATCACGATCAGCACGATCGAGTAGATCAGCATACGGTAATCGCTTAATCCCCGCAGCACTTCCGGCAGCAGCGTAAGGAGCACCGCCGCGATGATGGAACCACGGATATTGCCAATCCCGCCCAGTACCACAAACACCAGGATCATAATCGACATATTGTATCCGAAATTCTTCGGCAGCGCATTCAGCGTGGACAGGTTATGCGCATACAGTACGCCTGCCACTCCTGCCAACGACGCGGATACCGTAAAAGCGATCAGCTTGTATTTGGTCACATTGATGCCCACCGACTCTGCGGCGATCCGGTTGTCACGGATCGACATGACCGCACGCCCCGTCCTGGAATGGATAAAATTCAGTACGATAAATAAAGTGACCAGGATCAGGATCACCCCCACCGTAAAGTTGGAGTCATTGGGCGTTCCCGTAACGCCCTGCGCGCCCTTGATCAGCATCACCCCGTCCTCTTCCAGATGAAGGGACAGCGCGTCTTTCATGGAAAAATGAACGCCCTTACTATCCACGCCCAGATATAACACATTGATGATATTCTTGATGATCTCCCCGAACGCCAGCGTCACGATGGCCAGATAGTCGCCCCGCAGCCGCAGGACCGGTATACCCACCAGAAATCCCACCAGTGCCGCCGCAGCCGCCCCGATCAGCAACGCCAGGAAAAACCGCAATCCGCCCGGCAGCGCATCCTTAAAGGCCAGCGAAAAGACCGCGCTGGCAAAAGCGCCCACGCACATAAATCCCGCATGTCCCAGGCTCAGTTCACCCAGGATACCCACCGTAAGATTCAGCGCCACCGCCACGATTACATAAGTACAAAAGGGAACCAGAAGTCCCTGGATCAGACTGGATACATGCCCTGTCGATACCAGGATCTGTACCACAATATATGTGAGGATCACCATCTCATAGGTGACCAGATCATTCATCGTCGTTTTACTTAACTTTGCCTTGTTACCTTTTATTTCCATATCCATGCCCTTCCTTTGCCCCGCTTCAGGCAGGTACTGCCTGCACCTTCCGGCCGCTCATAGTAATGCCGTAATACTCCGTATCTTAGACTTTTTCCAGGACCTTCCTGCCAAGAAGTCCCGTGGGCTTTACCAGCAGCACGATGATCAGAATACTGAACACAATCGCATCCGCAAGCTGGGAAGAGATATAGGCTTTGCTCAGATTCTCGATGACCCCCAGTAAGATCCCGCCGATAAATGCGCCGGGGATCGAACCGATCCCGCCGAACACCGCTGCCACGAATGCCTTGATACCCGGCATGGAACCGGTATAAGGCGTTAAGGACGGGTACGCGGAGCACAGAAGCACGCCGGCCACCGCCGCCAGAGAAGAGCCGATCGCAAACGTCACCGCGATCGTACCGTTTACATTGATACCCATAAGCTGTGCGGCTCCCTGATCCTCCGAGACTGCCGTCATGGCCCGCCCGATCTTCGTCTTCCTGACGAAAAAGGTAAGACCGACCATAATGATAATGCTGACGATGACCGTCACGATCGTCACACTCTTAATGATCAGCTGCCCGCCAAACAATTCCAGATTCGGCAGCGTCACCACATTGCTGAAAGCTTTCGTATCGGAACCGAATACCAGAAGCGCCACATTCTGCAGCAGATAGCTCACACCGATCGCCGTGATCAGCACGGCCAGTGGAGACGCACCCCGCAAAGGTCTGTATGCCACCCGCTCTATCGTCACTCCGAGTACGGTACAGGCCGCCATGGAAACGATGATCGCTGCCAGCGGGTTAATCCCCAGACCGCTCGCCGTCACGAACACCACATATCCACCGATCATGATCACATCGCCGTGGGCAAAATTCAGCATCTTGGCAATTCCATACACCATCGTATAGCCGAGCGCGATCAGCGCATATACGCTTCCCAAACTTATTCCGTTGATCAAATGGGCCACAAAACTCATATTTTCCTCCTCGTGGATATTGCTGGCTTTGCCTGCAATATCCCTGAATGCATAATGGAAGCTTTAATTTGTTATGGAAATGCACTAAGATACCCTGCCGGTCATCTTAGTGCAGCCCAAAACTCTCACTTATTTTTTATGATCATGTCCACCTACATTGCCGTATAGACGCCATCCTTGATCACAACCGCCTTCGGCTCCTTCGTCGGCTCGCCGGAAGCATCCCATGTGATACCCTCGCCTGTCAGGCCGTCTACCGTAATCTCTGTCATGGCAGTCTGCATCGCCGCACAGATCTCCTCGTTGGACATATCCGCCGTGATACCTGCCTTCTCAGCCGCTGCCTTGATGGTATAGATCGCATCGTAGCCGTCTGCCGCGAACTGGTTCGGTGTCTCGTTGAATTTCTCTTTATAGGTTGTCACGAATTTCACTGTCAGATCGTCTGTCGCATCCGCCGCGAAAGGAGTTAACAGCATAACGCCCTCTGTCAGGGAAGCGTCGAAGTTCTTCACACCCAGGATTCCGTCCAGACCGTCACAGCCGAAGAATTTCACGCTAAAGCCCATGTCGGAAGCCTGCTTTAAGATCAGAGCCGCCTCATTGTAGTAGATCGGCAGGAACACCAGATCAGCGCCTGCATCCTTAGCCTGCTGCAGCTGCACGGAGAAATCCGTCTTATTGTCAGCCGTGAAAGCGCCTGCCGTCACAACTTCGAAAGGCTGGCTCTCTGCTTCCGCCGCAAATTTCTCATAGATGCCGGAAGAATATACATCGGAACTGTCGTAGATCACGGCAACCTTCGTTGCCAGACTGTGGTCACCGATGTACTGCGCGGATGCCGCACCCTGGTTCGGATCGGAAAAGCATACCCGGAACGCATTCGGGGTAGCCACACAATCTACGGCGGATCCTGAAGGGGTCAGCTGGAAGATCTGATCCTCTGCCGTCTTCGCGGATACTGCGATCGAACATGCGCTTGTCACACAACCGTCGATCACCTGTACGCCCCAGTCTTTCAACGCGTTGTAAGCATTGACTGATTTCTCGGAATCCGTCTCGTCATCCTGGAAATTCAGTTCAACCGTCATACCGTTGATACCGCCTGCCGCGTTGATCTCATCCACTGCGATCTGAGAACCGTTCATAGCCGCGATGCCGTACACTGCATTACTGCCGGTCAGCGGTCCGATCCCGCCGATCTTGAACGTGCCGCCCGCACTGTCTCCGTCTGCCTGCGCCGCACCATCCTCTGCAGCCGCTTCATCGCCCGCAGCCTCATCTGCCGCTTCGGTCTCCTCCGCCGCGTCTGTCGTCTCCTCTGTTTCGGCAGACTCCTGTGCCGCACCGTCAGCGCTGCCGGCATCCGTTCCCGCGGAACCACCGCAGCCTGTCAGCAGCGCCGCTGTCATAACGCCTGCCAGTACAAGACTCAACATTCTTTTCTTCATAATCTTCTCCTCCTGTTTCTTTCTCCTCGTTTTTCCGGATCCGCTTCTTCCGCTCCGTATGACCAAAATGACCGAACTCCACTTCCCGGATTCGTCCCAGGCGCTTTCCCCAGAGCAGTCCGAATCGCGGGAATCCCACGCTGACACCGTTCTGCGAAAAAAAGGGACTTCTACATAATAATAAGAAGTCCCACGTCTGAAACTTAGAAAAATAATAGTTAAATTCTACAATTTTGTCAATAGTTTTTTAGTTTTTTTGCGATTTACTATTTCTCCATCTTCCAGAAATACGCGCTGTACGGAGGAAGTTCGCTGCCGCCGCCGAAGTCATGCTCTTTCCCGCTGATCAGATCCACCGCCATGCCGCAGCCCGCATCGAAATGCGCCGTATACGGCTCGCTGTCCGCATTGATGGCCACCAGTACCCTCTCGCCGGCCGCCTTGCGCTCGAAGATGCACTGTTTGTTGGTCAGCACAACAGAACGGAAATCACCGTAGTTAAGCGCCTCCGATTCCTTCTTCGCTTCGCTCAGAAGTGCGATCCAGTCACACAACTCATTCCACTTAGGCTCTTCAAAGCAGGCGCGCAGCGCCGGATCACCCTCGCTCTTATGGGCCTTTGCGCCCCACTCGCTGCCGTAATAGACACAGGGGATTCCCGGCATGCCGAAGCAGAGCGCATAGATCAACGGCAGATGCTTCTCGTTGGTCAGATTGCTGGCGATCCTCGTCACATCATGGTTATCCACAAAGGACAGCATATGCTTTCCCTTATACAGTGTCCAGTTCTCCGGCCCGAACTGCCGCAGCAGCGAATGATTGATCTCGAACATGTTCATGCTGTTAAAGCTGGAGAAAAGTCCCTTATAACATTCATAGTTGGTGGCTGAATGCAGCATCTGGTCGTTGACCATCTGGTTATAATCCCCGTGCAGCATCTCGCCTAACAGATAGAAATCCGGTTTCAGGTCTTCCGTAAAAGTTCTCAGCCTTCTTACAAAGTCATGATCCAGGCAGTACGCCACGTCCAGACGCAGACCGTCGATATCGAACTCTTCCACCCAGCCCTTAACGCTGTCCAGAATATGGCGGATCACATCCTCGTGGCGCAGATTGATCTTGACCAGATCATAGTTTCCTTCCCATCCTTCATACCACAAGCCGTCATTATAATTGGAGTTGCCTCCCAGATTGATATTGAACCAGCTAAGATACGGAGAGTTCTCGCGGTTCTTCAGCACATCCTGAAACGCCCAGAAGCCTCTGCCCACATGATTGAACACCCCGTCCAGCACCACCTTGATCCCGTTCTCGTGCAGGTTATCGCATACTTCCCTGAAATCCTCATTGGTTCCGAGCCTGCAGTCGATGGTATGATAATCTCTCGTATTATACCCATGGGTATCCGACTCAAATACCGGTGAGAAGTATACCGCATTGATCCCCAGCTTTACCATATGCGGGATCCAATCGTTCACCTTTAAGATGCGATGCTCCAGCTTCCCGTCGTTCTCAAACGGCGCCCCGCAGAATCCCAGCGGATAGATCTGATAAAAAACACTTTCATAAGCCCACATAGCTTTTCCCTGTTCCTTTCTTCGTTAGGTTCCCCTTTTTGTTTTCCTTTCCGGAAAGCACAGCCCCACTGCCTTTGCATTTACATGCACGCTTTGGTTCTGATCGCCGTGCCCTTTGCTATTCTACCATATCTTCCTTCTGATTGCAAAAATTCTTGCTCCCGGCAGAATTGTCTTTTTGACCCAAGCAGTCTATTTTTCCACAAACTAAAATCCGTATATCGACTTTTCCACATGATTTTACCTATTATTTTATGAAATCCACCGCAAATCGGCAAAGAAATCCCCAATTTCCACAAAGTTATCCACATTGACATCTATGTCAGTTGTTGGTGACCCATATTCCTTTTTGTCGAAAACAGTATGTCGTTTTCGTTTTTTTCTATCACTTTATGTCTCTTTGTCTCCTCCTTAGGTCGATAAAGGATGAAAAATGTCAAAAAATATTGTATAATGACACACATGCAGTCAATCCATTTTCTGTCTTGACGCTCTAAGTCAAGACATCTTCAAAGCAAAGGAGATCACCATGAATCCAATATTAGGATCCCACGTCGGAATGAGCGGCAAAGATATGATGCTCGGTTCCGTCAAAGAAGCCCTGTCCTACCACGCCGACACATTCATGCTCTACACAGGCGCACCGCAGAATACCAGGAGAAAAGAGATCGGACAGCTGAACATCCAGCCTGCCTGGGAGTGTATGCGGGCAAACAACATCGACAGCTTTGTGGTCCATGCCCCCTATATTATCAACCTGGCCAACACCGTCAATCCGGCCACCTACGAGATCGCGGTGGAATTTCTCGCCTTGGAGATCGAACGCACCGCCGCCATGGGCTCCCGGATCCTGATCCTGCACCCCGGATCCCATGTAGGCGCAGGCGTGGAAGCAGGCATTGACCGGATCGCTCAAGGACTCAATGAAGTGCTTACTGCCGGCCAGGACTGCTGTATCGCACTGGAGACCATGGCCGGCAAAGGCTCGGAGATCGGACGCAGCTTCGAGGAACTGGCCGCCCTCTTCGATAAGGTGACGCACAGCGATAAGCTGCGCGTCTGCATGGACACCTGCCATCTGCATGATGCCGGTTACGATATCGTAAACGATTTCGACGGAGTAATTGACCGATTTGATCAACTGATTGGGAAAGAAAAGATTGCCCTGTTTCATATCAACGACAGCAAGAACGAACGGGGCGCCGGCAAAGACCGCCACGCCAATATCGGAGACGGCTTTATCGGGACAGAGGCGCTGCGCCGCATCGTCCACCATCCGGACTTCCTGCACCTGCCCAAGATCCTGGAGACGCCCTATATCCCTTCATTGACCGATCCGGACAAGAAAGTGGCCCCCTACAAGGAAGAGATCGCATTGCTGCGGGAGCGGGCATGAGAGGAAATACAAGCGGGGATGAGCAGCCTAGAGCCACTCATCCCAGAACCGCTCCACCTTATGACCTATCTGGTCAACTGTAACGATCTCAAAGCTGCTCCATTCTCTCGGAAACAGCCTCTGGTACGCAGGCGTCAGGAAACGCTCGTCAAGCAGCGACACGATCCCGAAATCCTCCACGGTCCGGATTACCCTCCCCGCCGCCTGCAGCACCTTATTCATACCCGGATACCGGTAAGCATAATCGAACCCGTTTTCTCCCCAGCCGTCAAAATATTGTTTTAAGATCTCCCGCTCATTGCAGACCTGCGGCAGCCCTGTTCCGATAATGACCGCACCGATCAGGCTGTCATTTTTCAGATCGATGCCCTCACTGAAAATGCCGCCCAGCACGCAGAACCCCACCAGGCTCTTCTCCTCTTCCATCTCGATCTCCATATCGATCAGAGCGTTCAGATCACAATCCTCATTGCCCGTAAACCGGTTCAGGAACGCTTCCCTGGCCTGCTCGTTCATATAGTCTTCCTGCACGATGCATTCCACCTTCCCGTCCGCATTAAAATAGCGCATGAAGATATCATAGATCTGCCGCAGGAAAGCATGGGACGGAAAGAACAGCATATAGTTTCCATGCCGCTTATCGATCACCGCATTAATATAGGAAGCGATCCGGTAAAACTCTTCGTCCCCCCTGCGGGTATACTTGCTGGTCACGTCTCTTCCTATATAAAGCCCCAGCTTTTCTGGCCGGAAAACGGACCTGGCATAGACCTCATAATCTCCTTCTTCCGCACCCAGCAGCCTCTTATAATACTGAATCGGCAGAAGCGTCGCCGAAAAGAGGATCGTGCTCCTGCCCCGCATCATACATTCCCGCAGATTTTTGGCCGGATTCACACAGAACAGTTTCAGAATAAAGCTGCCGTCCGATTCCAGTTCCGTATAGGTCACATAATTCTCATCCAGAAGCTCGTACATCTCCAGGAAGTGCGACACCTCGAAATAAAATTCCAACACTTCCTTCCGCACCGGACTGTCCTCATGATCTTCCAGGAAATCCTCGATCGCCGCGCTAAGCCTGGTGAGCGCCCGCACGAAGGGATCGATAAACTCCTCCACGCGATAGTTTTCACATTCCCGCTTTAAGAGCAGTAGTTCCTTATTACACCTGTCCAGATTACCGGCAATCCGCGCATCGTAAGCCTTGACCGTCCGCTTCAGGGCCAGGAAGTCTTCCTTGCACAGCGTCGCACTGTACATATTCCGTCCCCGTTCCACCAGATTATGCGCCTCGTCGATCAGGAAGATATACGCGCCCCGCACCCCCTCGGCAAAGAATCTGCGCAGATAGACATGCGGATCGAACACATAGTTATAATCACAGATCACCGCATCGGCAAACAGGCTCATATCCAGGCACATCTCAAAAGGACATACCCTGTGCATCTTCGCATAGGCTTCCAGGTTCTCTCTGCTGTAGACATCCTCGTGGGTGAGCAGGTCATACATGGCCTCGTTGATCCTGTCATAATGTCCTTTCGCATAAGGGCAGTACTCCGGATTACACTCTGTCTCTTCCATAAAACAGATCTTGTCCTTCGCCGTCAGGACCACGCTCTTATAGCGCAGCCCATGCTCCCGCAGCAGGGCGAAGGTGTTGTCCGCCACCGTCCTGGTGATCGTCTTGGCGGTCAGATAGAAGATTTTCTCACACATGCCCTCTCCCATCGCCTTCACCGCCGGAAACACCGTGGAGATCGTCTTGCCCACTCCGGTGGGCGCCTCGATAAAGAGCTTGCGCTTATGATAGATCGTCTGATAGACATAGGTCGCCAGTTCCTTCTGTCCCTCCCTGTAAGCATAGGGAAATTGCAGCGCCCTGATCGAATCCTGCCTGATCTTCTGCCACCTAAAACTATAGTCCGCCCATTTCCGATACTGCTCCATCACATCCGAAAACCATTCCTGCAGCTCCGCAAAGGTATAGTCATAGTGAAAATACCGTATTTCTTCCGTCTCCATATGACAGTACGTCATCCGCACCCGGATCTCACGCAACTTCTTCTGTTCTGCGTAGATATACGCATAGCAGCGGGCCTGCGCCAGGTGCACCGGCACCGGTCCCTTCATCTTCTTCAAGTCCTGGAACGTGCCTTTGATCTCATCGATGGTCACAGCCTGCGTTTTCGCTCCCTCCCCAGGCAAAAGCGTCATGTCTCCAGACTGGACAGGCGCTGCCGCCGTTTCCGTAATAATGCCGTCTGCACGGCCCTCCACCACGATCTCATACGCCCCCGCATCGTATCCATAGTGCAGTCCGACTTCCGCCTGATACTCCGGTCCCATCTTCCGCTGGATCATACGGTGGATGCGGCTGCCTTCCTGCATCGCATTTTCCGGGGACGCCGCCCTTCGATTATCTATGTTGCCGGAACGCAGTATAAACTCCACCAGGCTCCTGACTGAAATCCGTATTTCCAAAATACCCCTCCGTCTTAACATCCGGTCTTATATCCCAGGGTGCACCTTCCTATGAAAAGTAAAAAACTCCCTATTAAGATATTACGCTATCTTAAATAGGGAGTCAATGTACCGTTCCCGGCAATCACGGCCCGTGCGACAAAGCATTGCCAAAGCTGTTCCAAAGCTGAAATAGAGCATTAGAACAGCTTTGGAGAAATGCTACTTTTTGATTTCCCAATATCCAAATCTTTTTCCGCCTTTACGTTCTATTTTCCCCTCATTCACCAATTCTTTCACATTTTTTTGTATGTGTGTCCTTGTTTCGTTGAAAGCTTCCTGCAACTCCATTTGCGTTGCTGCCGGTTGATTTTGTAAATATTCCACTATTTTAACTTTTAAAGCTGTATCTTCGTCTTTGGAATCCAGCTTTGAAAATTGTTTTTTAGATATTGAAACAGCTGCTAACTTTATCATAATATCTTCTGAATGTACCACATACTCCGGCTGCAAAGTTCCGTATTCGTTACACACTTCAAAGATTTTTTGAATCCCTCGTCCCCAGCTTTCAATGTAGCCTGCCCTAAAAAACGCTCTCGCAATTTTGGGATTATATGGTCGGGATTGATGCCTTTGTAACAAAGACTCCATCGTCCAATCAGAGGGGAATACGCATTCATTACTAATATACATTGCATCGTCTTCAATACGGACTTGTATCGGTATTCCAGCACTCCAACGGGAATGCACAAGTGCATTATAAAGTGCTTCCCTCACTGCGTCTTTTGGAAAAGGATATGTTTCTACTCTAGTTAAATTGTCATAAGTAACAGGCGCCTTTAAATATTTTAAATAAATCAATTCAATTACTCGTTCGGCCTGTATAAATAATGATCCTATCACTTCATCCTGATACTGTAAATCAGAACCTTTCCCAAATTTTCCAATTTTCGTATAAGTTCCAAACATCCATTTTTGCGGAGTCCGATGGAAGAGAAGCACTGCGGCTCTAGTAAGTTTTCCATCCTTTAACAAATCCAGACTGTCCAAAAGCTCTGCATTGCTCATGTTCAAATCATCTTTTGTCATACGTTTGCTACGGATTGCTTCCCGACGGAAAATATCAAAGCTTTCCTTATCCAAGTCCTCTACCGTCACTCCTTCAATCACAGAATCTTCCCACCGTATACCAGTTTTTGAGGATATAAATTCCGTTAATGCTACACCTCGCAGTATTTGCTTAGTGCTGCCGCTCCGAAAATGATACTCTCCCTTATAACTTACTGGATAGCTGCTGGGACTTACTATAATTTCAATATAGTCCAATCCGTTTATTGAAAGCAAATTCACATCTGCAAGAAATCCCAGATTTGTTTGAATCTTATTTGGTATATCTTCTAAGAGCCTCTTTCCGTTCCGTACACCAACAACCTTACCTGTATCATCTACACCAATATAAATTTTCCCACCCTGAGCATTAGCAAATCCGCATATCCATTTCAAATAATCGTCACGCCACGATTCTTTCCATTCAATATTTTGGCTTTCTGCCATAAACGAAGTCCCTCCTGGTTATTTCCTTCCGCAATATCTCTTGTAATTCTATAATTCAATATTATCTCAAGAATTTCTGGATCAGTACACTCATAATCTTCCTAGAACATGTGATAGTTCGATAACTCCATTATACCACATTCTGCCGCTTTAGTTACACTATGCCGCAAACTGCGCGGCTGTAAGAAATACATTTCCAGGCTTAAGGATCTTGACACACCCCTATTATCAAGCTGCTTCTATAACACGGATGCCTGCAAAAGCAGTTGGCGGACCGGAGAAAGATGTCGTCGTTCTCCATTATATTTTCTAAATATAAGTTTTTTAACTGTTTACTGTTTCATCTGTATCATTATACCAGGAAATCCCGTCTTATAAAAGACGGGATTTCCTATTTAAATTATATGCACTTCAACCGAAAGGCCTTTCCGCTGCCCCTCCCTGTCACATATAGCCGCCTGGCCGGCAAAGAATCATCCATGTTACCATTTACTGATCCATATTCTATATTCAGCATGCCACCGCAAATTTCTTCAGGTAGTTCTCAAAGTCCTCATCGTATCCGTTGACGGACACCGTCAGGACCTGATTGAAGTTCAGCCCCAGCACGCCAAGAATCGACTTCGCGTCTACGATAAACCTGTTGTAGGAGATGTCTACGTCAAAGATGCATTTTGTAGCCGCAGACACAAAGTCTTTCACTTCTTCCGGTCTCAGTTTAATTCTGTGTTGCATAATACTCCTCCATTCTTGCTTAGCCTGCAAATTTGGGTGCAAGCACAAATTTGCCTGTGAAAAATTTATTTTTCACAGTACTCACCTTTCCTTTCTGATCATATATGCAGGAAGCACATATAGAAAACTGTTAACTTTCTCCTCGTTTGAGATGATTATACACTTTTTCCATTGTTTGTAAAGAGGTCGTTTCCTCTCTGAAAAACGCTTCTTTCCGGCGTCTTCACAAGGTTTTCTAACATCTTTACAAATTTATTGTATGCTCATAACAAATTTTGTCTATTCTGTCTATTACGTCCGAATCTGACGATTTTTGGCGACCGCAAAATATTCATTTTACAGAAAATCCGCCACAATAAGTTCAGAAACCTTTATGCCACAGTATTCTGTCACAGGCAATTCACCTTCTTCCCGCATTGGAAATTCCGTTACACCAGACTTAGGAATCTTCGCGCCGCTGAAATTCCGTCATATACTCCTGGAAACGCAATGGCAGCATTTGCTGCTGCAGGCGCTTATTACTTCTCTCTTTGATCGCGATCGTCTTATGGAAAAGGGTAAACAGTTCCTGGTATTGCTTCTCCTTGTCAGAATATTGAATGACTTCCTGCATCTCTTCCGACTCCTGCTCCACGCCGGATACCAGATACCATTCCTCATGCGCGGGGTGCACACCGAACAGGCCTCTGTTCTCGTCATGGATCATGAAATCTTCCGGCGCAAGACGGTCTGCAAAATGCGGCATCACGAAGGGCATCACATTGTTCTCCGGGCCGATCCTGGCATACAGAATTCCCTGCTTCAACTCCTCGAACCTGATAAACTCCAGTTCATGATGCACTTCATTGGCGGTACGTCTGGCCAGAGCAAAAGTCCTGGCCACATAGGGGTTACGCAGATTCTCCATGGTACGTCCGCCGTGTCTGCCTGTAATGCCGTCCACCACGGTATGATAGACCGCATCTCCCTTATCTGCACCGTCGGAAGCCGCCGCACGACAGATCGAACCATAGACATGTTCCCCCAGCCGTTCCTGTAATGTACGAACCACCTTCTCAGTCTTGCCAGAATCCGGCTGGCTATACAGATACGTTGCAAACAGTCTGTAATTATCCGTCTCCCCCACCTGCACATGCAGATGATCATGCCCCTCCCTCAGAGCGTAGGCATCATAGATCGCCGTGAAGATCCCTTCCAGGGAATCCTCACAGATAATATATTTCTCTTCCATAATATCTCACTGTTCTCTTTCTTCCCTTCCCACGAATCTCAGAATCCGAATCCTATTCTCACAGAACGGTAAGCAAACACTTCCTTCAAGCCGTATGCATCGCCCCGGTTACATTCTTGCTGCCGGTCACCTTATCTTTGCCACTCTTACCGCTCGCCATCATCGTACTATTACTGTTGCCATATACCTCGGTAAAATGTCTGCTCTCGTCCAACATCTGCCCCTCATCAAACAGCGACATCTGCCGGTAAGGCGTCCCGTCCAATAAGAAAGGCAGCCGTTCTCCTTTGCCCATCTGATTCTGAAAAGTCAGGTTCTGTACGATATAG
>CANOCU010000001.1 GCA_947564645.1 uncultured Lachnospiraceae bacterium | reverse complement strand
ACGACCTTGCCAAGGTCGGGGTCGCGGGTTCGAGTCCCGTCTCGCGCTCTTTTTAATAAGGCGGAAATGCTGATAAATACGGCATTTCCGCTATTTTTGTATACCTACAAATCGGTAGACAGTTGTAGACAGTACTTTAGTACCATTACAATGCCTTTGCTATGAGGTCATAGGTTTCCTTTTCGGTCAATGGATTGTAGATATATTCCAAGGTTGTAGAAAGGTTGCTATGTTCCTAACATTTCCCGGATACAATCCAGAGGTACGCCATTAGCGTTTAGATTGCTTGCGTAGGTCTTGCGCATTTTATGAGTGCTTTTCGTCATAACACCCTGTCGCTTAGCAAATTTTCCAATACATAAGCATCCTGCCTTGCAGTGATGCGTTCCCCATTTCTCATGAAAATATATTCCCCCTGTTTCGGAATCCTTTGCAGGAGAGAGACAGCTTTTGGAACAAGGATAACGTATCGATCGCGGTTGGTCTTCGTATGCTCTACTACCTCATAATGGTTTGTCACTTGATTTCTGACCTCTTCACGGACTACATGAAGGTGGGAAATGGTTTGGCAGTCTTCCCGCTTTAATGCGACCAGTTCGCCCACTCGTAAGCCTAATAAGAAATTAATCTTTACTGCAAGAAATACAGTATCGTCTGTTTCTGCATACATACCTTCCAGATACCGGTTCAATTCCTGCAATTCTTCTGTATTGCATGTCTCTTGCTTCTTGATTATCATGAATAAATGTCCGTTTAGATTCTAATATGTTTATGAAACAAGTTAGATTCATCGGTACAACTGACCAATAGTGAAGTGTCTGAATTTATTAGTTATTGCCTCACATAAAAACAACCAAATAGAGGTTAAAATTCTGTTAGATGATGGTTCACATGCAGAATGAAATAACGCAGTTAGAATTTGATAATGATATCTGTAATGCAATACGTCGCAATATCAAAAAATATCGCAAAGAAAAGAGAATGACGTCAGCCCAACTTGCAGAAATGGTTGACTTATCTCATGACTTTATAAGGATGTGAGTTTGGATAGCTTGATAGAAAAACAATAAACAAGAGACTGATCGGTATGTTTTATCAGTCTCTTATATTCATGTTGGGGTGGATATGAAATATTTCTATGCTAGATTTTTTCAATAAGACATAGATATTTTTTTGATTGTAGACACTTTGCAGACCGTATCTATGATTCACATAAGGCGATAACTGTAATAAAAAACATAAATGCATGTATTTTATTTAGTATTGGTATGGTGTATAATATTTACAAACGTTAAAGAAAGAAATTGACTATGGATATAGAACAGCTTCGAAAAATATTAAAGAATTCATTCAATATAAAATGGGCAAAGCACTGTTTAGAACGTATGCAGGAAAGAGATATCAGTATCGCGGATGTGAAATCCTGCCTGCAAACTGGAGAGGTTATCGAGGACTATCCAGACGATTACCCTCACCCCAGCTGTCTCATTTTCGGACGTACAGAAGACGATAAAATATTGCACATTGTTGTCGGCTCAGATAACAGCAATTTATTTTTCGTAACAGCTTATTTTCCGAACACGGATAAATTTGAAGAGGATTTGAAAACAAGAAAGAGGTAATGATTATGTGTATGTATTGTAAGTGTAAGACCACAATCTCATCCTTGACAACGCATGTCGTAAATTATAAAAATTGTATTATCATTATTAAGAATGTGCCTTGCGAAGAGTGTGAGCAATGTGGGGAAAAATATTATTCAGATGAGGTAGCACAACAAGTTGAATCTCTTGTAAATATGGCGAAACAGCTTATGCAGGAAATCGCTGTCATTGATTATTCTAAAGCAGCTTAGTCTGTCAAAAGTGTTGAATCAAAGTTGAATCACACAAGGTAACGTACCTTTTCCTTTCTTGATTTTATACGGTTTTCAGACCGGCTATATTGTTCGAGTTACGTCTCGCGCTTTGATTAAAGTCGCGGAAACGTTGAAAATACAGCGTTTCCGTTTTTCTTTGTATCTGCATCAGTGAAGTTATGATTATTGATTACAACAAAGCCGCATGAAAGTAAACGAGTAAAATCTATTCTGCTTTGGATGATACGTTCGCCATGTCAAAGGGGTTGAGCGTTTGCCGTCATTTATTCCATTCCTATTCCAAGTTGAAATCTGACGAGAGAAATATCGAAAAAAGGGGCTGCTTCATTAACGACAAAATTTAACAGGTGGGCGCCCCTTTTTTCATGCTGCAGTCAGACGGATAAGCTGGACTTTCTTTTTCAGACTCTTGTAAATTTTTGGTCTCTGTAACATTTCGCGGACATTTAGGTTTTATAATATCCTTACCAACAGGCAGAAAGTTTTGAAAGCGTACCGGCATGGAGTTTAACCAGACAATTGTCATGATTACCTACAATAACGAGATTGTCCGGCTTGCTGACCGGATCGTAAGGACCCGGGACGGCAGGATCGTGGGAAAAGTGCCAAGATCGCAATTAGGAGGTGGCAGACTATGACATGGCCTTTTGAGAATGATACCCGCGCTATCATTAAAAAATTAGCGTCTGCTCAATTAAAGAAAGAGCGTTTGAAGAAGATTTTTACGATTATTGCAATTTCATTGGCAACATTTTTGATGGCATCCGTATTGCTTCTGGTTTCTGGAATTATTACAGTGAACCAAAATGGAGGCAATCACATAACAGGGTCCTATCATGCGCTTATTTCCGGCATAGAACAAGAACAATATCAGAAATTGTCTGATGATGTGCGAGTGGATTTATGCGGATTCACGGCTTCCATTGGCAGCGTGAAATCCGGAAAGGACCGTCTTACTATTTCGTATTCCAACAAGGATGCACTTACATTAAACGGGCTGTCTGTTGACCAGGGGAAAATGCCTGAGAAAGCCAATGAAATCCTGATTGAACAGGAATACCTAATTCGGCAGAAGATAAATGCAAAAACGGGAGATACCATTCGATTGCCGGATCCGAACAACGGCGGGGAAAAATCCTTTCTTATAACAGGATACTTGAAAACAGGGGCGAAAGGCACTGACCGTTCCTTATACGCAGCTATGGTTTCTGAAGAATATTTCCTGGAAATGGATGGGTGGAATCGCTTTTCACCGGTAGCAATGCTTCGTGTAAATTTAGATGCGGGCTCTGGGGATGTAAAAAACTTAATAGCACAGATAGCGGCTGATGCAGGCTGTAAAGCGGCTCCTTCTTATAATGAAGCGTATTTGAATCTCAGTCAGCCTTCGGCATTGATGGTTATGGCGGCTGCTGCCGGGCTGCTTGTTATCGTGATCGCCGGTATTTTGGTAATATACAACATTTTCTATATTTCTATTATCAATTCAATTAAAGAATATGGACAGCTTCGCACAATAGGGATGACCGCAAAACAGATGCAAAGACTTGTTCTCAGGGAGGGAACTTTGCTGATGTTACCCGCAATCCCTATTGGGCTGATTGCGGGAATTGTAGTGGCCTATCTTTTAATTCCGCATGGATTTGGATTATGGAATGTACTGTGGATCTGCCCGATCGTTGTTGTGTTAGCCTATGCCACTGTGCGCCTGTCCGTCAAAAAACCTGCTAAAATAGCCGCGGCCGTTTCACCCATAGAGGCTTCCCGCTATGAACAAGATAACCAACCCAAACGGAAACACAGACAGCGCAAACTAACGCCGGGGTCTTTGGCGGTAAATCAAGTTTTGCGTTATAAGAAAAAGAATATACTGACAGTCGCCTCTCTTGTCCTGACTGGCGTTCTGCTGTTGGGTTTATCCTCTGTCCTTTCTTCCATCAATGCAAAAGATATGTCTTTATCCGGATTTGCAAGAGGACAGTTCGTTTTAAGAATCTCAAATCAGGAGCTGATGGAAAATCCTTTGGAGATTCTGCAGGAATCAAGTCCTTTTACGGAGGACGTGGAAAGAGAACTCTCGCAATTATCAGGTGTGCAAAAGATCATGAACGATCGGCATCTCCCGGTTTCCTATGACCTGCAGGCCCTGGAATCAGATGCTGAAATCGTGGGATTTGAGAATGCAGATATGGATTTGCTGCAAAGCTGTCTCTTAAATGGAACAATATCAGATTA
The DNA here is from genome assembly GCA_947564645.1 of uncultured Lachnospiraceae bacterium. Classification (GTDB taxonomy): domain Bacteria; phylum Bacillota; class Clostridia; order Lachnospirales; family Lachnospiraceae; genus UBA3282. The sequence continues at coordinate 141,415 of CANOCU010000001.1, read as the reverse complement.
TGAGCAAATGGCACTTAAGAATCAGATGGTGATTGGCAGGCCGGGTGACTTTGAGAAGTATTTTGGCATTCATCCAAAAGTCGGCTCCTCTGTAACGCTGAAGATTTTTGATGGGCAGCATACGGAGAACCTGGAATTTGAGATTGCGGCAGTCCTTGACGAAAGTAAGATTGGAAATCATGGCGATAAAATAGATATGCTGTTATTGCCGGTTGATTCCATGCAAAAAATCGCACACAGCAATTTGACATATCAGTATGTAATTCGTGTAGAGGATTCTTTGGAACAGCAGGCAGAAAATGAAATAGACCGGATTGTATCCGATCACCCGCGGCTGAGTGTGGATTCCCTTTCTGCTGCGATTGCCCAGAATGAAAACTTCCTGCAGGGAACACAGTTCGCCCTTGCAATAACCATTGTCTTAATTGGCTGCTTTTCTGTGATGAATTTGTTAAATACCATTTTGACGGGAATTATCGTAAGGCGCAGGGAGTTTTCTCTCATGCATTCAGTGGGAATGTCTCGAAAACAATTATCCGAGATGGTCCATAAAGAGGGATTGATCGTAGTCGGCATGGGACTTGTATTATCTGTGATAATCGGTGGTGGAATTGGATATGTTCTTTGCTCATTTTTGAAAAACAACCTGATGAACTATTTGAATTATCAATTTCCATTGGGTATTACAATTTTGTATTGTGCGATTGTTATTTTATGCAGCGTGCTGATTACAACAGGAGCCTTAAAGCAGCAAAGCAAGTCAAGTCTTTTTTGAGATAATCAACCATTTTCTCCAAATACTGCCGTTCGAAATCATTAGTGCCTGTAATACTATTTCGCAGACCGTCGAGTACAGGAGGAAAATACTGTTTCCGTTTTTTATGTTGACATAGGGCACAACATTTTTATACAGTAAGAGGGAAGGTAAAATTGCAGACAGAGTCTCATGCAGAGCGGGTTGAATTTGACGGGAATGGGGTAGTGGATATGTTGCAGATTGCCATATGTGATGATGAGCAGTTTTACAGGGAGAAGATCAAAGATCTCCTGGAAAAATATCTGGATGCGCGTGGGGTAGCCTGTGAACTGCACCTTTTTATATCAGGGAAAGAATTTCTGGAGCAGTGTGAGAACAGGGTGAAATTTGATATTGTTTTTCTGGATATCAATATGGAGAATGTCGATGGGATGCAGACGGCCATGCAGATCCGGTCTTTCCATAATGACACGTACATTGTCTTTGTGACTGCCTATCTGGATTATGCGCTGGAAGGATATAAGGTGAATGCGATTCGCTATCTTATGAAGGATGCGCTTGAGCCTGCCCTGGCGGAGTGTATGTCGGCAATTTTTCAGAACATGCAGACTGCGCAGGTAAGATTCTCCTTTCTGGAAGGAGAAAGGGATCTGTATACGGACAACATAATCTATGTGGAGAGCAGGGCGCACAAATCTGTTTTTCACTACATGACATCATGCAGGACGGTATACCAGATCTATGATAAACTGGACAGCGTGGAACGGAAGCTTGCCGGATATGGTTTTCTGCGGATCCATAAGAGTTATCTGGTGAATACAAGGCATATCCGGAAGGTTAGCAATTATACGGCGTTTCTGGATACGGGGGAGCAGCTGCCTGTTCCGCGGCTTAAGTTTCGTATGGTAAAAGAGGCCTTCGTAGTAAGCGGGACAGATCCCGACATGGCATCGGTCTTTTGAATGTAGATGCCGTGATCAGGAAGAACGAAGGGACGAGCGTACTAAAATGTGAGGAGGGTTGGTTCTCCTTTGCGGCGATAATTCCCCAGTAAACCGTTATCATACACTGCCTGCCGCCCGGATGGCCAGGGAGGCGCCTTTTTTTGTTGTCTTACCGTCGATTTCTGCCATGGATGTTGCTAAGCAGGAAACGGAAAAATACAATAAAGAAAAAGCCGGGACGGAGGAAAAGGGTATGAACATAAAAAGGCAGAACAGAAAAAACAACATTTGTAAAAGGGCAGCAGGTATGCTCTTATTGGGGGGCGCTTATCCTGAACGGATGCAGTGCCCGGGCAGCAGGCAGGGAGGTGTCCGGCGATCCGCTGACGGCGGGGGAAACGGCAGAGTGTGTGATGAACAGTTTAAAGGAACTGGATTTGGATCAGTTTAATGCCTGTACGGATAATTATGTTTCAACCAGGCACAACTGGATCGGTGTGCCTGTGAAAGCACAGTACCGGGTGTTTCAGGAATTGCTGCAGCCGGGGATAAAATGGGGAAAGAGAAAAGAAAAATATGAATTTCATCATGCACTGGCAGTAAAAATGTTGGAAAATCTGACATGGGAAATAGAGCGTGTGGAAGAGGAGAAGGACCGGGCGCAGATCGAGATGGAGATCACCAATCTGGATATGGCGGATGTCGTTGGCCTGTATGAGATTTCTGTCTATGAGAATATGCTCGCAAGCGGCGGTACCGGATTTGGACAAATGATCAAAGATCTTTCCCATATAGCAGATGAGGGGAAAGGACTGTTGGCGGTCATGGAGGAACGGGACAGGGAAGATACCTGCACGACCCGGGTTACGGTCATGGCATATCGGGAGGAAGAAGGGTGGAAGCTGCATCTGGATGAAGCGTTCATCAATGCTTTTATGGGGAATTGGAATGCGGACGAATATTCCGACGAACTGCAGCAAAGGATCGAGGAACTGGAACGGCTGCAGGAGCAGAAACTGGAGGAGTGGACGGAGGACTTTACCGGCCGGGTGGAAGACTGGTTCGATTAAGTTTCCGGCTGCGGCCGGACGGAGGAAAAAAGAAAGGAGTTATCAGACATGCATAACGAATTAACGCGGCAGGATATTAAGAAGATGGAGGAAGAGATCGAATACCGCAAGCTTGTGGTGCGCAAGGAGGCGCTTGAGGATGTGAAGACGGCCCGGGCGCATGGCGATCTGAGTGAGAACTTCGAATATCATGCGGCAAAGAAGGTGAAGAACCAGAATGAGAGCCGGATCCGTTATCTGGAGAGGATGATCAAAACGGCGGTGATCGTCTCGGACGAATCGGCGGAGGACGAGGTTGGCATGAATAATACGGTGGAGGTTTATTTCGAGGAGGATGACCTTGTGGAGAGGTATAAGCTGGTCACTACGGTGCGCGGCAATTCCCTGGAGGGGCTGATCAGCACGGAATCACCGCTGGGGAAGGCGTTACTTGGCCACAAGGTGGGCGACAGGGTCTATGTGGAGGTGAATCCGGGATTCGGATATTATGTGGTGATCCGTTCCATAGAGAATACCGTGGATGACGGAAGCGATAAACTGCGCAGCTTTTGAGGTTTTTGCCTGCGCATTATGTTATCCCGGCTGCAAATGCCGCATGGAAAGCGGTATTTGGTATGGATGTCGGTGATGCAGGCATAAACGGGACATCCCCTGCATATATCATACAAAGCAGTGACAAGCAGTCCGATGGTTGTGGAAAGGAGTTCTTCATGCGACCGTGATCAGGGCTGCTTCAAAAAGCGATTGATGACAGGTGCAGGAGGAAAGTGCATGTATGAGGTGAAGACGGCAGCGGAAGTACTTCGTATGCTTGGAACGGACAAGGAGAAGGGACTCAGACAGAAAGAGGTGATGGAGCGCAGGGCAAAATACGGGCCGAACCGGCTTAAGGATCAGGAACAGAAGAGTCTGGGGCAGATGATCCTGGAACAGCTGAACGATCCGCTGATCCTGATCCTGGTGGTGGCAATGGCAGTTTCCCTTATGCTCCACGAACTGGGGGATGCTATCATCATTGTCACCGTGGTGGTCTTAAATGCGACGGTAGGTATCATTCAGGAGGGAAAAGCCGGCAAGGCGGTGGAAGCGTTGAAGAAGATCTCTTCGCCGCAGGCTGTCGTTCTGCGGGAAGGGCAGCGGATGAAGATCGCTGCAGAGGATCTGGTCCAGGGGGATATCGTGCTTCTGGAGGCCGGAAATATGATTCCGGCAGACTTAAGACTGCTTGAAACAAACGGGATTTGCGTAGAAGAGTCTACCCTAACAGGAGAGTCTGTGCCAGTGGAAAAAGATGCGGACCATGTGGTGGAAAGTACGGGGGATAACAGCTGTATGAACATGGCATATATGTCCACCTATGTGACAAAGGGCCGAGGCCGTGGTGTGGTGACGGCCACCGGTATGGATACCAGGATCGGGCATATTGCGGACATGCTGCATGAAGGGAAGGAGAAACTGACTCCCCTGCAGGTTAAGCTGGGAGAACTGGGCAAGATCCTCAGTGCACTGGCGGTAGGAATCTGTGTCTTTCTGTTTGTGGTGGCCATCCTGCAGAAGCGGGACGTGGGAGAGATGCTTCTGACTTCCGTGTCGCTTGCGGTGGCGGCCGTTCCGGAAGGGCTGCCGGCTATCGTAACCATCGTGCTGGCGCTTAGCGTGTCGCGGATGGTGCGGGCCAAAACGATCGTGCGCAAACTGTCTTCGGTGGAGACGCTGGGTGCCGTGGAGGTGGTGTGCTCCGATAAGACAGGCACGCTGACACAGAACAGAATGACGGTGACGGAATGCTATCTGGAAGGAAGGCTGACAGGGAAAGAACACTTTGCGGATCTGTTCACAACATGGGAGAAGGGACGGGCGCCTGACGATGCCAGACGGCATTTCCTGCTGGGCAGCATTCTATGCAATGACAGCGTCTTAAGCGGGGAGGAAAGAATCGGGGATCCGACGGAACTTGCCCTGCTTTATATGGCGCGGGACTGCGGGGCAGAGATAGACGAACTGCGGGCAGGTTTTCCAAGAGTCAGGGAGAGAGGGTTTGATTCGGAGCGCAAGATGATGACTACGGTGCATCGCGAGGGGCAGGATCTTATCGCCTACTCCAAGGGCGCTGCGGAGCGGATTCTGGAGGGATGCGACCGTATCTATGTGCGTGGCGATATTCAGGCCATGACGCAGAGTGACCGGGACGCAGTCACGAAGGTGCAGGGCAGTCTGATGAAGGAAGGACGGCGTGTTCTGGCACTCTCCATGGCGCCGGACGGCAATATGACAGAGAAGAACATGATCTTCCTCGGGCTTCTTTGCATGCAGGACCCGGTGCGGCCGGAGGCGGTCCGGGCGGTGGCTGATTTTGAGCAGGCAGGCGTATCTACGGTGATGATAACGGGTGACCATCCGGATACGGCTTTTTCCATAGCCAGGGAACTGGGGATCGCGGACAGCCCGAAGCAGTGTATCACGGGCAGGGAACTGGATCATCTGAAGGAGCACAGCTTCCTGCAGCGGCTGCAGGAACTGAAAGTATTTGCCAGAGTGACGCCGGAGCATAAGGTGAGGATCGTGGAGGGCTACCGGACGCTGGGTAAGACCGTGGCCATGACCGGAGACGGCGTGAACGACGCCCCCTCTTTGCAGGCGGCGGACATCGGTATCGCCATGGGCATGAACGGCACGGATGTGGCCCGCGGAGCGGCGGATTTTGTGCTGATGGATGACAATTTTGCCACCATACATACGGCCATCAAGGAAGGAAGAGGCATCTATGAGAATATCAGGAAGTCGGTGTTATTCCTGTTATCCTCCAATCTGGGGGAGATCATCACGATGTTACTCACCATCGTGGCCGGGCTTCCCAGCCCGTTGAAGGCTAGCTTTATCCTGTGGATCAATCTGATCACGGATTCGCTGCCGGCATTGGCTCTGGGAGTAGATGACAATGAGAGCGAGCGCCTGATGATGGAGAAACCCCGCAGGAAGGAGGACTCACTGTTCGCGAAAGGAGGGCTTTTGTGTGTGATCTGCTACGGTCTGGTGATCGGCGGCGTCAGTCTGGCGGCTTTCCTGAAAGTGCCCTATGACCGGATCGTGGCGGAGGGACTGCCTGTCACGTTACACAATGTGGTGGAAGGGCTGCGGATCTCGGCGGTGCTTGCCAAGGCGCAGACACATGCCTTTACGGTCCTGGGGATCAGCCAGCTGTTCCATGCCATCGGTATGCGGGATGTGAACCGTTCTGTTTTTAAGATGAATCACAGGAATAATCCTTATATGATCGGCGCGTTTGTAGTCGGGATCGCCCTGCAGGTGGCGGTGACGGAAATCCCGCCGCTGATCACACTGTTCGGCTCCGTGCGTCTTGGACTGACGGAATGGGGACAGCTGATCGCACTGTCAGCCACCCCGCTGATCGTGCATGAACTGCTCGTGGCGGTAGGATACGGGAACCGGTATAGGGAGCAGGAGAAGAAGGAATGTGCTAAAACCGTTACAGCAGGGCCTGCAGCGCTAAGAGGAGGAGAAACAGGCCGCTGAGCCAGGATAAGTCGATGCGGAGTACGGAGGAGACCAGATGCCCGAACCCGTACCCGGCGCCGAAGAGCAGCAGATTGAAGAGGGCAGCGAGCAGGAAGAGGGGCATCATGGGCAGACGCTCGGCGGTAAAAGCCATCCCCACCAGAACGCTGTCAAGCGACAGTGCCAGGGACAGGAGAAGCGCTTCCCTGGCGCTCAGGATCTGCAGATCTTCCTGGTTGGCATCTTCAGGGGAGAGGTAGACGGTAAGGATGATATTGAGTTGTTTGATCTTCAGGCCCCGGTTTCTGGTGAGACCGGGGTATTTGCGTGTCAGGAGACGCAGCAGGCTTTCTGTCAGTTTGCTTATGCCAAGGACTGTCAGCAGCGTAAAGGACAAAAAGGGCAGTGCGGTCTGTGGAAGGAAGAAATAGAGAAAGGAACCGATCCGGTTGGCTGCCGTGATAAAAAGAGAAGGGACAAAAATAAGAATCAGGCAGGCCGCGGGCCGAAGCGCTACCCGCTGGGTTCCGTAGGTGAGCCCGGCGGTCAGGGAATCCATGGATACGGCGGTCAGGAAGAGGAGCAGGGCAGGAAGCGTGGTGGACATGACGGGAATACCTCGATATCAGTTACTATTATCTTATCGGGTTGCTGCAAAGTTGTTACTGTTATGCCTGGTACTTTACACCTGTTACAGAGTCTGTTGGAATATAGTCCGTAAATTATGTTTACGGTCATTTGAAAAAATGGTATCATAAAGTAAGGAGGGTTGCGTATGGAACTTATGTTTATTGGGGCCGACCATGAGGTGACGGGGAGCTGTCATTATCTGCGTGTCGGGGAGAAGAATATTTTAGTTGACTATGGTATGGAGCAGGGGGCTAATGTTTTCGAGAACTGTGAGCTGCCGGTGGATCCGGCGCTGATCGATTATGTGTTTCTGACACATGCGCATGTGGATCACTCGGGACTTCTGCCGCTTCTGTATGCGAGGGGATTCCGGGGCGGGATCTACGCCACGGTGGCCACCTGCGACCTGTGCAGCATCATGCTTCGTGACTGCGCGCATATCCAGATGCAGGAGGCGGAGTGGAAGAACCGTAAGGCACAGCGAAGCGCGGGGACGGTCATAGAGCCTCTGTATACGATGGAGGATGCGGACGGCGCGATCAGGAGACTTGTCCCCTGCGAGTATGACAGGGAAGTGGATGTCTGCGAGGGAGTGCGGATCCGGTTCACGGATATCGGGCATCTGCTTGGTTCGTCCAGCATCGAGGTGTGGGCGACGGAAGAAGAGACGACGAGGAAGCTGGTCTTTTCCGGTGATATCGGGAACAGCAACCAACCGCTGATCAAGGATCCGAAGTTTACGGAAGCCGCCGACTATGTGGTGATGGAATCTACTTACGGCGACAGGCTGCACGGTGCAGAGCATCCGGATTACATCGGAGAGCTGGCGAGGATCCTGCAGAGGACATTTGACCGGGGCGGTAACGTGGTGATCCCGTCCTTTGCGGTGGGCAGGACCCAGGAGATGCTCTATTTCCTGCGACAGGTGAAGGCAGACAGGATGATAAAGGGCCACGAAGACTTCGAGGTCTATGTGGACAGTCCGCTGGCGGTGCAGGCTACGGGCATTTTCCAGAAGAACGAGTATGCGTGTTTCGATGAAGAGGCGATGGAGCTGATCAGACAGGGCATCAATCCGATCGCTTTTCCGGGGCTCAGGCTGGCGATCACCAGCGACGAGTCCAAGGCGATCAACTTCGATATGGCGCCCAAGGTTATCATATCGGCGTCCGGCATGTGTGAGGCAGGCCGTATCAGACACCATCTGAAACATAACCTGTGGCGGCCGGAGTGTACGATCCTGTTCGTCGGTTATCAGGCGGTGGGTACGCTCGGACGGCATATCGTGGAAGGCGCCAAAGAGGTCAAGCTGTTCGGCGAGCAGATCGAGATCAGGGCCGATATCGTGAAACTGGTGGGTATGAGCGGCCACGCGGATAAGAACGGGCTGCTGCGCTGGATCGAGGGATTTAAGGTAAAGCCGGAGAAGGTGTTCGTGGTACACGGCGAGGACAGCGTGTGTAAGCTGTTTACGGAATGCCTGAAGGTGGAACACGGGCTGGAGGCCTATGCGCCGTACAGCGGTACGCGGTTTGACCTGATTGACGGTGCGTTTATCTACGAGGCGGCGCCGAAGGCTCTGAAGAAGAAACTGCATGGTATTTCGGATGTATTCGCGAGACTGCTGGCCAGCGGGCAGAGGCTGCTTGCCGTCATACATAAGAACGAAGGCGGTGCGAATAAGGATCTGGCGAAGTTTGCGGATCAGATCAATTCGCTCTGTGACAAATGGGACAGGAATTAAGGAGAAGATAAGAAATGAGCGCAGCGGATCATATTTTTATTGCAATGTGTAAGGATATTCTGGAGAACGGAACGAGTACGGAGGGGGAGAAGGTCAGGCCCCACTGGGCAGACGGGACGAAAGCCTATACGGTCAAGAAGTTCGGGGTGGTAAACCGGTATGACCTTTCGCAGGAGTTTCCGATCATAACGCTGCGCAGGACGGCTCTTAAGAGCGCCACGGACGAGATGCTGTGGATCTGGCAGCGCAAGTCCAACAATGTGCATGATCTGCACAGTCATATCTGGGATGAGTGGGCGGACGAGGACGGTTCCATCGGTAAGGCTTACGGGTATCAGATGGGGGTGAAGCATCAATATAAGGAAGGGATGATGGATCAGGTTGACCGGGTGCTCTATGACCTGAAACACAATCCCTTCAGCCGCCGCATCATGACGAATCTCTATGTGCATCAGGATCTGCATGAGATGAATCTGTATCCGTGCGCCTACAGCATGACCTTCAATGTGACGCAGAAGAAGGGCCATGACAGGCTGACCCTGAATGCGGTGCTGAACCAGAGATCGCAAGATGTGCTGACGGCCAACAACTGGAATGTGGTGCAGTATGCGGTGCTTTTGCATATGCTGGCACAGGTGTGTGATATGGAGGCAGGGGAACTGGTGCATGTGATCGCGGATGCGCATATTTATGACAGACATATTCCGATTATTCGGGAGCTGATCGAGAGGCCGGTCTACGACGCGCCGGTCTTCAGGCTGAATCCGGATGTGAGGGATTTCTATCAGTTTACGCGCAATGACGTGAGTGTGGAGAACTATGTGACCGGGCCGCAGGTGGAGAATATTCCGGTGGCGATCTGAACGGACAGATCGCGTGCGGGAGGATTTTGTTGGTGGTAACGGGAGCGAGCAGAAAAGAGGTATTTTTTATGAATTTAATTGTAGCGGTGGACAGTAACTGGGCGATCGGCTGTAAGAACAGGCTGCTTGTCAGCATTCCGGCGGATCATAAGATGTTTCGCAAGGAGACTATGGGGAAGGTTGTGGTGCTTGGGCGCAAGACGCTTGAGACGTTTCCCCAGGGGATGCCCTTACAGAACCGGACGAACATTATTCTGTCTACGAATCCGGATTACCAGGTGAAGGATGCGGTGGTCGTACACAGTAAGGAGGAGCTTCTGAAGAAGCTGGAACAGTATCCGAGTGAGGATGTCTATATCATCGGCGGTGAGAGCGTCTATCGTATGATGCTGCCTTACTGCGATGTGGCGCATGTGACGAAGATCGATCATGTGTATGAGGCGGACGCTTATTTCCCGGACTTAGATCAGGATGAGGCATGGGAGATCACGGCGGACAGTGAGGAGCAGACTTATTTTGACATTGCGTATGAATTTGTGAAATATGAGAGGAAGAAATAGCAGCACTTGACTTTTAGAGTGAAAAGTATAATATAATTAGGGAGTGGGAAGTAATGGTAACAGTGTAGAAGGGATACGCGCGGCAAAGAGAAGCCGCTGCGCTGTGTTTGGAACGGAGGAGAAGATGGAGAAAAAGAATATTGACTGGGCAAACCTTGGATTTGGGTATCAGGAGACGGATAAAAGGTTTGTGGCAAATTATAAGAACGGCGCGTGGGACGAGGGCGCATTGACATCTGAGGCAAATCTTGTGATCAACGAGTGCGCCGGCGTGCTGCAGTATGCGCAGACCTGTTTCGAGGGAATGAAAGCCTATACGACGGAGGACGGCCGTATTGTGACCTTCCGCCCGGATCTGAATGCACAGCGTATGGAAGATACCTGTAAAAGACTGGAGATGCCTGTTTTTCCGAAGGACAGATTCGTGCAGGCGGTGAGCGATACGGTAGCGGCCAATGCGGCCTATGTACCGCCTTACGGCTCCGGCGCCACGCTGTATATCCGGCCTTATATGTTCGCCAGCTCTGCGGTGATCGGTGTGAAGCCGGCCGACGAGTATCAGTTCAGAGTGTTTACCACGCCGGTAGGGCCTTATTTCAAGGGCGGTGTGAAGCCGCTTACCCTGAAAGTGAGTGATTTCGACCGGGCGGCACCGCATGGCACGGGCCATATCAAGGCGGGACTGAATTATGCCATGAGCCTGCATGCCATCGTGACAGCGCATGAGGAAGGGTATGATGAGAATCTGTATCTGGATGCGGCTACCAGGACGAAGGTGGAGGAGACGGGAGGGGCTAACTTCCTGTTTGTGACGAAGGACAATAAGGTGGTGACGCCTAAGTCCGACAGCATCCTGCCTTCGATCACGAGACGTTCGCTGATGGTGGTGGCGAAGGAGTATCTTGGTCTGGAAGTGGAAGAGAGAGAGATTCCGATCGGGGAAGTTGCTGAGTTTGCGGAGTGCGGTCTCTGCGGTACGGCGGCCGTGATCTCTCCGGTGGGCAAGATCGTGGATCATGGCAGAGAGATCGCTTTCCCAAGCGGCATGAGCGAGATGGGGCCTGTGACGAAGAAACTGTACGATACGCTGACAGGGATCCAGATGGGGCGGATCGAAGCGCCCGCAGGATGGATCCATGTGATCGCATAGTATGAAAAGAAAGACTATGGCAGCAGCTCTTATATAGTATGAACAGAGAGTACTTATAGGGAGTTTGGCGCACTTGTTGCGCCAGGACAGAGGGGGATTAGGTTTGGGTGTATCAGCACGCGATTTAATCCCCTTTGTGTTGAGAGGATCGAAAGATGCGTGCCGGATTCTATCATGGCAGCGCGGAGAAAGGAACGGATATCATATGGCAGCAATACGGGAACAGTACCCTTATTTGTACGAGACACATCTGCACACGGAAGAGTCCAGCGCGTGTGCGCGCAGCAGCGGGGCTAGGATGGCGGGAGCGTGTAAGGAATACGGCTATACGGGAATCTTTGTGACGGATCATAACTGGGGTGGCAATACGGCGGTTAACAGGAGCCTGCCCTGGGAGGAATGGGTGGACCGGTTTGAGCAGGGCTATCTTCATGCAAAAGAAGAGGGCAGCAGAATCGGACTGGATGTCTTCTATGGATATGAGGCCGGGTATGACGGCACGGAATTTCTGATCTACGGCGTGGACGGGGCCTGGATGAAGTCGCATCCGCAGATCAGGACGGCGACGGTGGAAGAGCAGTACCGGCTGATCCATGAGGCGGGCGGTCTGGTGATCCATGCGCATCCGTTTCGGGAGGCGGGTTATATTCCGGACATCCGGCTTTACCCGCAGTGGGTGGACGGTGTGGAGGGGGTAAATGCGACCCATTCCAATTCCCGGAGTATGGCGCACAATGATCCGGCTTTTGACCAGAGGGCGATCGCTTATGCCGGGCAGCATAAACTGCCGCTGACTGGCGGGTCGGATATCCACACGACAGATCTGCTTGGAGGCGGGATCGCTTTCAGACGCAGGATCCGCTCGGCCGGGGATTATGCGCAGGCGATCTTAAACGGTGAGGATTATGTGCTGACCAACGGGGAAATATGGTTTGACAAGGCAGGAAACCGGATACAATAAGAAAAGCAAGCCTGATCTCGTCAACGACAGGAAGGAAGATGGATGAATGGAAAGAGAGAGCATAACAGATCTATGAGGAGAAAGACGTGGAAATATGCGGCAGGAATGCTCCTGGCAGGGGGGCTGTGTCTGGGCAGTCTGACCGGATGCGGGGAGGGGAAGGGGTTTGGCACGAAGGTGGTGCTGACTACGGGATTTGACCGGGATGAAATCTTCCGGATCGAGACCAGTACCTGTTCCCTGCCGGAGATCATGGTATACCTGACCAACATACAGAATCGTTACGAGAGCGTCTACGGACCGGAGATCTGGGCCACGAATGTGGACGGTGTGACGCTGGAACAGAACGTGAAGGATATCGCCCTGGCGCAGATCGCGCGCATCAAGACGATGAATCTGATGGCGGAGCGCTATCAGGTGGAGTTAAGCAGCGAGGAGAAAGCGCAGGTAAAGAATGCGGCTTCGGCTTACTATGAATCTTTAAACGATGCGGAAATAGAGCAGATGGGAATCTCCAGGAAGACGATCAGCGATCTGTATACGGAATTTGCACTGGCGGAGAAGGTGTATCAGTATACGATCAAGGACATCAACCCGGAGATCAGCGACGACGAGGCGAGGACGATCACGGTGGAGCATATCCTGATCAAGACTTATGCCTTAGACGGTACGGGCAAGAAAGTGGAGTATACGGAGGAAGCGAAACAGGACGCTTACAGACAGGCCAGTGAAGCATTGAGGCTGGCAAGAGAGGGAGAGGACTTTGATGAGCTGATCCGCCGCTACAGCGAGGATGACAAGAGCACCTATTCATTCGGCAAGGGTGAGATGGATGAGGCCTTTGAGACGGCGGCTTTTAATCTGGGGAAAGATGAGATCAGCGATGTGGTGGAGACGGAATTCGGGTATCATATCATCAAGTGCCTGAATACGTTTGACAAGGATGAGACGGATGCCAACAAGATCAAGATCGTGGACCAGAGACGAGCGGAAGCCTTCGGACAGGAATATGATGCCTATGTGGAGACGCTGACCAGAAATCTGAATGAAGAGTTGTGGAACAGAGTGGGCTTTATCCATGACGAGAATGTGAAGACGATGGATTTCTTTGAGGTGTATACGGAGTATTTCGGATAGCCGGAGGGCGGGATCTGATTTATGCTATGTCTAAAGGCGTTTGAACGGAAAGGACACGCGATATGAAAGAGCAGACAAGAGCATTGTTGCTGACCCTGGGTCTTGCGCTGCTGACGCTTTGCGGCATCTCGGGATGGCTGATCCATACGGCGGACAGCCGGACAGACCGGAGCGGCAGGGAGGAAATACGGGCAGACCGGAGCGGCAGGGAGGAAGTTCGGACCGGGCGGCAGCAGACGAATGAGGAGCCTGCCGTGGAGGAAGCACTGCCGGAAGAGGCGGACGATCCTGAGGAGTCCTGGCTTGCGGAGCTGGCACAGCAGTTCTCCTATGGACATAACAGAATCACGACATTTGAGAAGAGTGAGGATAACGGGGAGACAGCGTATATTGCCATAGTCGGTTTTCACGGCAGACAGCCGGGAGAAGTGGAAGCATTCAGCAATGCATGCTGCGATCTTGTGGAGGAACTGCAGGAGAAGGTGGGATTTGAAAGGATCGGATATTTCCCGGAGGAGGACCGGCGCTATTTCGACATCCTGCCTTATCTGGAACCGTATGACAGGACACGATTCTACAATGCGGTCTACCGCCAGGTGGAGCAGGATTCCCTGGAAGTGTGGCAACAGCAGGAGGAGCGCGCAGAAAGCAGCGCCGGGACATCTGCAGGCGCAGAGGAAGAGTCCGGCGAGAGCGCGGGGGCGTCAGCGGAGATTATGGAGGAGATGCCGGAGATATGGAGAGACTATGAAGCGGACTGCTTCTACCAGAGAAAGGACGGCACACAGCTGCGGATGGTCGGCGTAGACCGGGCGGCGGGTAGCAGCTACTATGTGCTGTTGGAAGCCGTGGACGGCGTCAATACTTCCGTGGTAAATCCGGATCCCTATCTGGGCAGCGGCGGTTATGCGAAGTGGATCGATTTCCTGGAGGATGAGAAGACCGGGTTTTCCTGCCTGGCCTATAGCGGCGGAAGCCGCGGTTTACTCTACCGCACGGAAGACGGCGGAAGAAGTTTCCAGGCAGTCACTTACCCTTCCGCGGAGATGGAACTGCCGGACGGAAGTCTGTATCAGCCTTTCATCATGCCGGAGAAGGTATGGGAAGAAGAGGGGAGATTATTTATGCAGGCCGGGCAGGGACCGGACGGGGATCACTATGAGGACGGGGTCAAGGTCTGTGGACTGTATGAGTCGAAGGACAGAGGGAAGAACTGGCGGTATGTGGGGACGGTGGAAGCAGACGGTTCTTTCTGATCGGAGAATGAGATAAGGAGTAAGGGGAGGAGTCAGCATGACAGACAATATCAAAGTATTTACGCACAGCAGCATCAGGATCGGCAGCCGCGTGGGGAACATCTATCTGGATCCGTTCCGGATGGAGGAGACGCCTCACGACGCGGCCTATATTCTGATCACACATGACCACTATGATCATTTCTCACCGGAAGATATCGAGAAGGTGGGAAAAAGCGATACCGTGCTGGTCGTGCCGGAGAAGATGGAGGCGAAAGCACAGAAGGCTGCCTTGTCCGTGGGCCGGATCTGTACTGTGAAACCGGGGACTTATCATGAGTTCGACGGGCTGGAACTGGAGACTGTGCCCGCCTACAACAACGTGAAGCCTTTTCATCCAAAAAGCGCGGAGTGGGTGGGGTATGTCCTGCGCCTGGACGGAAAACGGATCTATGTTGCCGGCGATACGGACATGACGAAGGAGAATAAACAGGTGAAATGTGATATCGCGCTGGTGCCCATCGGCGGTACGTATACGATGAATGCGAAGAAGGCGGCGGAGCTTGTCAACACGATCCGCCCGTCGGTGGCGATTCCCACCCATTACGGAAGCATTGTAGGGAAGAGGGAGGATGCGGATGTGTTCCGGGAGAATGTGAAGGAGCCTGTCAGGGTCGAGATCAGGATGGAAGGGTGATCGAGGGAGCATCTGTATGACATTCCGGCTCTGCCAAAGCAATATACGGAAGCTTTGGCAGGGCCGAAAGTGATTTTATGATCTATGCCGCCGAGGCATAATCTAAAATAAAAATCTTACTTGCGATTTTCTCGATACTGTCTAAAATATCATCAATCTTTTCCGCTACAGAAGTGTTGATAAACTCTTCTCCGCATTGATTACACTTTAAACATGGCACATTCTCAATGATCACATAACAATTGTTCAAACGTGTAAAATAGGTTGTTAACGCTTCTTTCATTTCTCCGTGTTTACAACTCATACAACGCATTATTCTCGCTCCCTTCTGGTTTTTAGATTGTCCTTAAACTTTTTATTATCTGGGAAATATGCCGTTATGATTCGACTCCCTGTTCCTTCATCGCTGGCCACAACATGTATAATTTTGCCGTCTACAGCATATCCAAAGATTAAACAGCTTTGGAAGGGGAAGTCATCCGGATACTGCTCTATGATCTCTCCAGACATAATGCAATTCTTAACATCTCTTGCCCTTATCCCTCTTTGCCTTAAACGTTCTTGAGCATGGATTGTTATGATCACGCTTCCTTGTTTGTAATATTCCCTCAGCGTTTCAATGTCAATCAACAACGTTGCCCCCCCTTTTGCTGTTTTTCATCAATCATACAGCATATTTTATTGGTGTGCAAGGTGCAAAACAAACAGATCATACGGTTATATGCGCTGTTTACGGGAAGTTTACAGATATTTTAGAAAAATATTAGCACTCATTAACGGTGAGTGCTAATATTTTTCTTGACTTATGCGTAAGAGCGTATTAAACTATCTAGCAGACAAGGAAAGAATCTATGTGAAATTGAAATTTAACAGGATCAGAAAGGAACGTGAGAAAATGGCAGCAAAGCATGGTAATTTATCAATTAACAGCGACAATATTTTCCCGATCATCAAGAAATGGTTGTATTCCGACCATGATATCTTCTTCCGGGAACTGATCTCCAACGGCTGTGATGCGATCACGAAGTTGAAGAAACTGGATATGATGGGGGAATATGCCCTGCCGGACGGTTATAAGCCGCAGATCCAGGTGATCGTGAATCCGGAGGAGAAGACGCTTAAGTTTATTGATAACGGTATCGGTATGACGGCGGACGAGGTGGAGGAGTATATCAACCAGATCGCTTTTTCCGGCGCGACGGATTTCATCGAGAAGTATAAGGATAAGGCCAATGAGGATCAGATCATCGGACATTTCGGTCTGGGATTCTATTCGGCGTTTATGGTGGCGGATGAGGTGCATATCGACTCTCTGTCCTGGCAGGAAGGCGCCAGCCCGGTACATTGGGAGTGCGACGGCGGCACGGAATTCGATATGGAGGAAGGCACGAGAACCGAGGTCGGTACCGAGATCACGCTGCTGATCAATGAGGACTGCCTGGAGTTCTGCAATGAGTATAAGGCGAGAGAGGTCATCAAGAAATACTGTTCCTTCATGCCAACGGAGATCTATCTCTCCAAGGCCAACACCACGGAGACACAGACGGTTACGGCAGACGAGAAGCTGGACACGGATGAGGTCGTGGAGGAGATCAAGAAGGAGAAGGAGGAGGACGAGCAGAAGTTCAAGATAAAGAAGCGTCCCGAGCTTTTGAATGAGACCCATCCTCTCTGGACGAAGCACCCTAATGAGTGCACGAAGGAGGAGTATCTGGAGTTTTACCGCAAGGTATTCCAGGATTACAAGGAGCCGCTGTTCTGGATCCACCTGAATATGGATTATCCTTTTAATATGAAGGGTATCCTGTATTTCCCGAAGATCAACATGGAGTATGAATCCATCGAGGGAACCATCAAGCTGTATAATAACCAGGTATTTATCGCGGACAATATCAAGGAAGTCATTCCCGAGTTCCTTCTTTTGTTAAAAGGTGTGATCGACTGCCCGGATCTGCCGCTGAACGTGTCCAGAAGCGCGCTGCAGAACGACGGTTTCGTGAAGAAGATCAGCGAGTACATCACCAAGAAGGTGGCAGACAAGCTGTCCGGCATGTGCAAGACAGAGAAGGAAGAGTACGAGAAATACTGGGATGACATCAGCCCGTTCATCAAGTTCGGCTGCTTAAAGGACGATAAGTTCTGCGAGAAGATGACGGATTATATCCTCTTTAAGAACCTGGAGGGTGTCTATCTGACACTGCCAGAGTGCCTGGAAGTCAACAAGGTTGATCCGGACGAGGTGAAGGACGGCGAGAGCGCCGTAGACGAGAACGGTGAGAAAGTGGAAGCCGAGATCGTGGATGAGAGCGGTGAGAAAGCGGAAGCCGGGATCGTTGAGAGCGGTGAGAAGGTGGAAGCCGGGATCGATGAGAACGGCGGGAAGGCGGAAGCCGACAGCGAGACGACGGACGGACAGACAGAGACAGCAGAGTCCGGTGCGGTGGACGAGAACGGCGAGAAAGTGGAGGCCGAAGTCGTCGAGGATGAGGACGAGGAGGACTTAGAGGAAGCCGAAGAGGAGAAGAAAGAGAAAGTCATCTACTACGTGACGGATGAGAAACAGCAGAGTCAGTATATCAATATGTTCAAGGCTGCCAAGATGGATGCCGTGATCCTGACGCACAATATCGACCAGCCTTTCGTCTCCCAGCTGGAGATGAAGAATGAAGGCATCAAGTTCCAGAGGATCGATGCGGACCTGACGGACGTGTTCAAAGCCAAGACCTCCAAGAAGGCTGAGAAGCAGATGGAGAAGCAGGCAGAAGAAGTTGCAGGGCTGATGAAGAAGGTGCTCAAGAAGGATGCCATCAAGGTGAAGATCGAGAAGCTGAAGAACAAGAAGATTTCTTCCATGATCACACTGTCGGAGGAGTCCCGCAGGATGCAGGATATGATGAAGATGTACTCCATGCAGGGGATGGATATGGGCATGGGCTTTGGCAAGGAGGGTGAGACACTGATCCTGAACGCCAACCATCCGCTTGTACAGTATGTATTAGAGCATCAGGACGGCGAGAACGTGAAGATGATCTGCGAACAGCTCTACGATCTGGCGCTGCTGCAGCAGGCGCCGCTTGAGCCGGAGGCGATGACGAAGTTCGTTGCCAGAAGCAATGAGATCATGATGCTGTTAACGAAATAGAATAATAGAATGGTAAGAAAAGTGCGCCGCCAGGCGCACTTTTCTTGTCCTTTGGGTAATTACATTTTCTATGATCAAACTCTTCTATTAAGGTAGAGTATAAATAAAATGCACAGTATTATAGCACCTAAGGACAGTATTGTTCCGGCGGCATTCAGGCTGCCTTTAATCAGATTAAAAGGTAAAAAGGCCGACAGAGGCCGGGATCCTAAAGACGGCTGCCACGATGAAAGCGAGGGTACAGAGCATTCCTGTTGTTGCGAGTTTCTTGGTTTTATTGTTCATTTCTCCTCCGTTCCGGAGTGATTCACACTCCTGAAAAAATTAACACCCAAAAGCAGGCAATGCTTCCGGGTGTCGGATTTTCAGGAGTGTTAAACTGTCAACAGAGCAGAACAATTTCACCGGACCCCGCGCCGAAGCGCCCGCGGACTGTGACCGCCGATCGGGAATTTCACCCTGCCCTGAAGACATTAACGCTATTTGGTTGTCAAGAACAGAATAGTACGGTGTGAGT
The DNA here is from genome assembly GCA_947564645.1 of uncultured Lachnospiraceae bacterium. Taxonomy (GTDB): domain Bacteria; phylum Bacillota; class Clostridia; order Lachnospirales; family Lachnospiraceae; genus UBA3282. The sequence goes on along the minus strand of CANOCU010000001.1, from coordinate 122,492 downwards.
TCTGTGTCAAGTATTATAGTTAACGACATTAGAAATTTTGTTTACTATATCTTATCCCGGCTCCGCGATCCGGCTCACGCCCACGTAGACCTCGGAGATCTTATACCAGGTAGGATAGTCTACGATACCCGACTGGGGCAGATTGAACACGCGTTGGAATACGCGTACGGCGTCAGCGGTGCGGGGACCGTAGATACCGTCTGCCGTGATCTTCGGGATGGCGGGATAGTTCTGGGCGATCCGGTTGAGCTGTTGTTGGATCTGCAGTACTTTGCCGCCGGAAGCTCCGACACTTAAGTTATAGCCGGGCCAGGAGGAAGGTACGCCGGATACGGCTACGGCAGTGTTGATATACATGTCGCTGCCATAGTAATAACGTATGATCTCAATAGGGGTGTAGCCTTCGTCTCCCAGGTATTTGGAGCCCCATTGGCTTAAGCCGTTGCAGGTTACATTCTTACCGTCACAGTAGGAGGTGAAGATCGGCTGTCTCACACCGGGACGGGAGAGATAGTTGGCGAAGATGGAGTCTACCAGTCTGTCAACATTTGCATAGACATTTCTTCCATAGATCCATTTTTGATCGTAGGCGGTGGAGGAGGTGATGGTAAAATTGTATCCTTTACTCCGATACCATTCCGTATATACCCGGTTCAACGTAAATGACATGATCGCCAGTGTATTGGCATAGATGGCATTTTCCGGCCAGGTAGCATAGATCTCCGAGGAAACTACATTCTTGATATAATCCCGATAGCGAACATAGTAATTGCCTGCAGTAGAATCAGAAGGCACGCCGTCATGTACGATAATATACTCCGGGATCACGACACGGCTAAGGACGATCTCGCCGGATTCATCCATAGGTTTGATCTCATCTTCCGGAATCTTGGGCGGATAGTCTCCATAAAGCGTATGATCCGGTATCACGATCGTCTCGGACTCTTCCTGTGATGTCTCGGTGGGCACCATCTCAATATTCTGCATAGCGGTAACCTCCGGCAGAACTTCGACACCGGAGACGGTAACAGGTTCATATCCCGGCGCGGTGACTGTCAGGGTATATTCCGAATAAGGCATGGGGGAATTTGGCGTGAGGCTGTATTCGAGAGGAGGTGCATTGAGCGTTACCGATTCCGTCTGTCCTGAGGAATCGGTGGTCAGGGTCTCCAGTGTGCTGTCCGGTTCTCCGGTATAGGAAATCGTAATGCTTGCATTCTGGATCGGGATCATGCCTACGTTGGCAGTGACATTGATCTGCAGCTGCCCTTGATCAATGTTATCAATCTGTGCGCTTCTTAAAACGGGCTTTTCCATAAAATACCTCTAATCGTTTCTTCTTAACTATGATATGTGGCGTGGAGAGAATAGTTCCCGGATTTCGTGTTGCACAGGCGGTATTATCAATGGTATAATTTAAGTAATTATATGGAAAGGCAGATAAGAAACGTGCGGCAGGTCATAGAAGAAATCTTAAACGGCAAATTTAATCATGAGAACGGCTCATTAGATTTTTCCTGTCAGAGGCTTTCGCTGGAAGTACACGCGGATACGGTGGCGGAAGGCAGCTTTACGGTTTATGGTCCGGCAGGGAAGGTGACGGAAGGGCATGTGATATCTTCTGATCTGAGAATGGAATGTGTAAGCCGCAAATTCAGCGGCGCGCAGGATGAGATTTTTTATCGTTTTGATGCTCATGGGGCGGAGCCGGGGGAAGAGATCAAGGGTGCGTTTCATATCATTTCCAATCAGGGGGAATATTATATTCTCTTTACGGTCGTGATCATGGCAGAGACGATCGTCTCCAGTCTGGGTAATATCAAGAATTTGTTTCATTTTACCAATCTGGCCAAAAGCAACTGGGAAGAGGCGGTCCGTCTGTTCTATTCGGAGGAATTTGCCGGGGTATTCAAATCCAACGACCGTCAGTATTATGCCTCATATCTGGGGCTTAGTGCGGTTCGGGGGAACGAACATAACGTAGAAGAATTTCTGTTGGAGATCAATAAGAAAAGGCCGGTGGAATATATTCCGGAGGAAACGGAGATCAGACTGGAGAATCCGCCAGAGGAGATGCGTTATACGCTGGTGGTGAATCGGAATGGCTGGGGATATGCGCACTTCCGGGTCGAGACGGAAGGAGAATTTCTGTCCGTGGAGGAAGATGACGTGACGGATTCCTCTTTTCTGGGGAATATTTATAGATTGTACTATTATGTAAACCATGAAAAATTGCATGGCGGAAATAATTACGGATCCATCAAGCTGATCCTTGACAATCGGGTGATCACGATCCCTGTCACAGTGATACGGCAGGTGACAGGCAGGAGGACTTTCGAACGACACAGGGAGAAAAAGGCGCTGACGGTGGAATTGATGGAGTATTATCAGACCTTCCGTCTTAAGAGGATCAGTACCAGGACATGGATGACAGAGACTAACAGGCTGTTGAACAGGCTGCTCGAGCTTGATGATAAGGATGTGGCGCTGAAGCTGTTCCAGGCACAGATCATGCTCACGGAAGAGCGGTATAACGAAGCCAAGTGGATGATCGAGAAATACGAGGAACGTGTGTATGAGCAGAGAGAAGCCTGTCCGGAGCTGTGGTGTTATTATCTGTATCTGACAACTCTGTACAGCAGGGAAGACAGTTATGTGGATGAGGTTGCGGAGGCGGTCGCCGATATCTATGTCCGTAACAGGGGAAACTGGAGGATCGCCTGGCTGCTCATGTATCTGTCGGATGATTATCTTAAGAGTCCTGTCAGGAAATGGGAACTGCTGGAAGAGCAGTCGAGATATCATTGTACGTCTCCGGTTATTTACATAGAGGCCTGGCATCTGCTGTGCATGAACCCGGCGATGCTCATGAAACTGGATCTGTTTGAACAGCAGATTCTTTCCTTTGCCGTCAGAAACGATCTTATGAAGGAAGAGATCGTCCTGCAGTTCGTCTATCTGGCACAGAAAGAAAAGACGTATTCGCAAAGTATCCTGCGCATTTTAAAGGGCTGTTATGCGAGGCGGCCGGGCAATGACATCCTGCACGCGATCTGCACTCTGCTGATCAAGGGAAATTGCAAGGGACATGAGTATTTTGAATGGTATAAGGCCGGCGTGGAGCAGAATCTTCGAATCACACGTCTGTACGAATATTATATGATGTCGTCTCCTCTGGATTACAGCGAGCCGCTGCCTAAGATTGTACTGATGTATTTTGCATATCAGAGTAATCTGGATTATGAGATCACGGCGTATCTGTATGCTTATGTGCATCAGCACAGAGCGGAGATTACGGAGATTTATGTAAACTACATGGCGGCGATCGAGAGATTTGTTGCCGAGCAGATCCGGTACGGGAGGATCAACAGGGATCTGGCCTATTTATATCGTAATGTGATTAGTCTGCCGATGATCGACGAGGAGAGCGCAGCGCAGCTGGTAACCCTTCTCTTTATGAAAGAGGTCAGGGTGGAGTCGGACAGGATCACGGAGGTGATCGCCGTGTATCCTTACGGGGTCAAAGAGAGTGTCTATCCGGTGATTTCCGGCAGGGCACAGCTGCCGGTCTATGATTCCGAGTGCAGGATCCTGTTAGGAGACAGAACGGGCAACCGATACACGGTAAGCGTGGCGTATCAGGACGAAATGCTGTGTGGTCCGGCCAGACTGGCGCTTATGATCGCACCTTTTGTACGGGATAATCTCTGGTATGCGGTATATACCTGCTTCGAGTATCAGAAGATGCTCGCGGTGCAGGAGGATAATGTAGATCTTTTTATGCTGCTTTCTCAGTCTGACAGGATAGCGGAATCCATGAAGCAGGAAATCCGTATGATGTTGGTACGGTTCTATTATGCGAAAGACCGTATGCGGGAACTGGATGCTTTCCTGCTTACTTTAAAACCGTGGCATATTCTGAAGAAGGACCGTAAGGAAGTGGTCCGCTGTATGGTAGTCCGTGGAATGTATGAGGAAGCATGGCAGTGGGTACAGTATTTCGGGCCGTACGGTATGGATGCCAAGGTATTGCTGCAGCTGTGCAGCAGATTGCTGGATGCGGAGCAGATGCAGGAAGATCCCGTAATGACAGGCGTATTATGCTATGTGGTCAGAAAGGGAAAGTACGATGAGAATGTACTCGATTATCTGATCCGCTATTACTCCGGAAGTATCAAGGATATGCGGGATGTATGGCAGACGGCGGAGTCTTTCGGTGTGAATACTTATGAATTGTGTGAGCGTATGCTTGAGCAGATGCTTTATACGGGCGCTCATGTGGGAGACAAGATCGCGATCTTCAGGACATACAGCAAAGAAATGGGCAACGAGAATCTGAGAATGGCGTTTTTGTCCCAGTGCTGTTATGATTATGTCGTCAAGGAACAGATCGTGGATCCCTACATTTTCCGGGGCGTTATGCAGCTGTATCAGAAGGACGCTTTTATGCACCGGGTGTGCAAGATGGCTTTTCTGCAGTATTACGCAGAGAACAGACATGAGCAGGATGACAGGATCAGACAGACATGCTGTGCTTTCCTGAGGGATCTGCTGTCAGAGCGGATTGTGCTGCCGCTTTATAAGGACTATCAGGGCTATATTCCCCAAATGGATGAATATCAGGATAAGACATTGATAGAATACAGAGTAAAGCCCGGCTGCCGGGCAGTCATTCACTATATGATCCAGGATGAAGGGAGTGCAGAGAAGGAGTATTGCAGGGAAGAGATGCGGGATATGTTTGCAGGTATCTGTGTTAAGGAGTTTATCCTGTTTTTCGGGGAAAGGCTGCAGTATTATATCACGGAGGAGTCAGAGAACGGTTCCCGGCCTACCCGCAGCAACAGCATAACCGCAGATGATCAGGAGCAGGATGATTTCGAAAGCCGCTTTACCCTGCTAAATGACATTATGATCGGGAAGACACTGCATGATTATGATACGGTGAATAGCCTGCTGCTGCAATATTACAGGCAGGAATTTGTGGTGGACAGTCTGTTCAGGCTCCGATAATATGGAAGGCCCAGGCAGGCTGTGTATGATGAGTATAATGCGGCGTAGAGAGCCTTCAGAGGGCGCATCAGATACGGAAGAGAGGGAGACGGGCAAGGATGTTCTTGGAGCACAGGGAAGGGAACAAACTGCATAAAGGAAGCGTGTTGGTCGGCTATGATATCGGGGAGCGGTATTCTCAGATCAGCTACTGTATTTACGGACAGGAAGATGTGGATACGGTGGCGACGGTGGTGGGGACGAAGCAATACAATATACCGACGATGTTATGTAAGCGCAAAGGTGCGAACCAATGGTTCTACGGCAAGGATGCCGTCAGGAATGCCGGGCAGGAGGATATGTTTCCGGTGGATCATATTCCTGCGCTGGCAAGAGCGGGTGAAGAGATCGAACTGGATGGGGAGGTTTTTGATCCGGTGGCGCTGCTTACCCTGTTCATTAAGCGCAGTATGGCGTTGATGAACTTCATAGCGCCTGTCGAGAAGATCGATGCGATCATGTTTACGGCAGATGAGCTGGACGACAGGATGGTGGAGGTTTTGTCCCTGGTGTCCGCCAATCTTGGCCTCAGAACGCCGCATATCTATTTCCAGGGGCATACGGAGAGCTTCTATTCTTTTATCCTGCATCAGCCGGCAGAGTTGTGGTATCACCAGGTGATAGCCTGTGAACATGACGGTATGCGGTTGAAGATTTATCGAATGGAGTGTAATAAGCGCACCACACCGGTGGTGGTTCTGATCGAAGAGCAGATGTATGAGACGCTTGTGATCCCCGATCAGGCGGAGGACGAGAAGATCAGACAGGATGCCTGCCGCCTGGCGGACGAGAGATTCCTGGGAATCCTGCAGAAGATGTGCGAGTCAAGATTTGTCTCATCCGTTTATCTTCTGGGAGACGGATTTAAGAGCGGATGGCAGGAAAGATCCCTGCAGTTTCTCTGCCATAACGGGAGAGTTTTTCAAGGAAATAACCTGTTTAGCAGGGGCGCCTGTTATGGATTGTTGGAGAAGTTGGAACCGAGTGAAGTGGGTAAGAGTCATATTTTTCTTGGCAGGGACATGTTGAAGGCCAATATCGGCATCCATGTGATGCGGCAGGGAAAGGAGTCTTACTATGCACTCCTGGATGCCGGTGAGAACTGGTACGAATTGTACAAGGAATGTGATTTTCTGCTTGCGCAGGAGAGGGAGATCTCCCTGGTGATCACGCCGCTTAACGGCAAGAATGTGGAGACAAGAAGGATCCTGTTGTCAGATGCAGGCGAAGGCAGAGGGCCTTTTACAAGATATCATATGGAAATAAAGATGAGCGCATCGAATATGGTGGTTGTGAAAGTGACCGATCTTGGATTTGGTGAGTTGTTTGCCACAGGCGGCAGCGTATGGGAGGAAACCTTCCAGGTGCCATAAGGATTCATGAGAGAGCATGGCATCGCTCTATAAAGGACAAAAGAGAATGGGACAGATCATACTGGGTACCGGCAGATATGCCGGAAAACCTTATTTTGTGGAGAAATTTTATATCAATTTATACTCTGTTGAGGAACTGTGTTATCTGCTTGTGGAGAAAGCGGAGATGTTGGATGAGGAGATCATGCAGCGGGAGCTGATCCAGTGGCTGGATGAGGAGTGCGGGCTGAATCAGCTGGCACATGCATTGTATTCCCTGCTGAATCAAAACGGATCCATTGCGGCTTTTGCAGGGATCATTTTGGAATATGTGAATCTGTATCCAACGGATGTCATAGCAAGGACAGAGGAGATCATCAGGGGAAACGAAGGGTTAAGCCCCTGGGAACGTTGGAAATCCAAAGCGGATTATATGCTGCAAAGCGGCAGATACTATGGTGCACTGAAACAGTATTATGCGCTGCTTACACAGATCAAAGAGGCGGACAGGACGCTTATGGCACAGGTTCTGCACAATATCGGGGCGGTCTATGCCAGGCTGTTTATGTTTAAGCAGGCTGCAGACTGGTTTAAGCAGGCCTATGAGGCAGACGGGGCAAAGGAGAGCCTGACATTGTATCTGACCTCCCTGCGGCTGTCCAGTCAGGATAAGGATTATATTGCCTTTATTGGAGATCATCCGGAATATCACAATGCATCCCTGCAGGTAGAGCGGAGGATCGAACAGGCATCCGGGCAGTTTGAGGCTACGGATGAGAACCGTATGCTTTTTACGCTCCAGGTTTTCAAGGAGGAGGGTAACAGTACTGCCGGAAATGATACGCTGTATTATCAGGAGATCGAGAAACTGACTGATGGACTTAAGGAGCGGTACAGAGAATATGTATCATAATGAAAAGGCGGCTTGGTGAGAATAGTTTAAAGAAAAGATTTGGACAGGCGGAATAATAATGGGATGGTTTAAAAAGCTAAAGAACAAATTTCATAAGGAAGACACAGATGCGTTCCAGGAGGAGAGCTGGGAGGAGCTTGGCGCCGAACACCCGGTCGACTATGACAACAAGGAGCAGCGGGACGATTATGTGAAAAGCTGTCTGGAAAAGATGGCGGACGCCACAAAAGAACTGGAAAATCTGACTTATGAATATGACATGGTGACGTCTTATCTGAAAGATATGGAGGAGATTGAGGCGCTGCCAAAAGAAGAGAGCGACCAGTTGAAGGAATGTGCCGGCAGAGTCGCCGCGCTGCAGGACAGCAAGGCGGACTTCATGGAACGGCCGCGCCGGATCAGCGATGAAAAATATCATCTTATGGAGCGGATTGCCGATGAGGTGGACGAGGCATATGAGAAATTACGAGAGGCGGAAGAGTATCAGATTCTGATCAAACAGGATCTGGGACGCTTGGACGGTGAGAAACATGCCTATCTGTATCGTAAGAGCGAGGTGATGGGTACGATCGCAGATACGCGGGGCATGGCTGTGATCTGTGTCGTGGCATTGGGATTATGCGTGCTGCTTCTTTTGTTATTGCAGTTTTTCCTGGATATGGATACCCGGGTGGGATATCTGCTGACTGCGGCAGTGGCAGCCGGTGCGATCACAATAATTTATATTAAGCATCTGGATGCAAGACGCGAGCTGATCCGGGTGGAGAACGGGATCAATAAGATTATCCTTTTGCAGAATAAAGTCAAGATCAGATATGTCAACAATACGAATCTGCTGGACTATCTGCAGATGAAATACGGAGTGGGCAGCGCAAAGGAACTGACGGATCTGTTCAGAAATTACCAGACGGAGAAGGCAGAGCGCGAGAGTCTCAGGAAAGCAGAGAGAGATCTGGATTACAATGAGCGTGAACTGCTGCAGATGTTGAAATGTTACCAGATCAAAGACCCGGCTATATGGCTGCATCAGACGGAAGCGATCCTGGATCGTAAGGAAATGGTGGAGATCAGGCACAATCTGATCATCAGAAGACAATCTCTGCGCCGCAGGATGGATTATAACAGAGAGGTTGTGGCCGGCGGTTCCCAGAAGGAGATCAAGGAACTGGTGGAAGAATATCCGCAGTATGCGGGGGAGATCATGAAGGCTGTGGAAGAGTACGAGAAGAACATTGAGAAGCGAAGTACGCAGCCATGAGTGTTATACCGGAAAACAGGATTGGTCATAAAAAGATGGAGGATAAGACAAGATGAGTACAGACAGATATGTGAGCCCGTTGTCGGAGCGGTATGCTAGTAAGGAGATGCAGTATATCTTCTCGCCGGATATGAAATTCCGGACGTGGAGGAAGCTGTGGATCGCGTTGGCGGAGACGGAGATGGAGCTGGGACTGAGCCAGAACGGGCAGCCGGTCATCACCAGGGAGCAGATCGACGAACTAAAAGCCCATGCGGAGGATATCAATTACGATGTGGCAAAAGCCCGGGAGAAGGAAGTGCGGCATGATGTGATGAGCCATGTCTATGCTTACGGCAAACAGTGTCCGAAGGCGGCGGGTATCATCCATCTGGGGGCGACCTCCTGTTATGTGGGGGACAATACGGATATCATCGTGATGACGCAGGCCCTTCGCCTGGTGAAGAAGAAGCTAGTGAATGTGATCGACAAGCTGGCGAAGTTTGCAAGGGAGTATAAGGAGCTGCCGACCCTGGCCTTTACGCATTTTCAGCCGGCCCAGCCTACGACGGTGGGCAAGCGGGCGACTCTCTGGGCGCAGGAATTCTGTCTGGATCTGGAGGATCTCGACTATGTGCTCTCGACGATGAAGCTGCTGGGATCTAAGGGGACTACCGGTACGCAGGCCTCTTTTCTGGAACTGTTTAACGGGGATCAGGAGACCATCGATAAGATCGATCCCATGATCGCGGCGAAGATGGGATTCGAGAAATGTTATCCGGTCTCGGGACAGACTTATTCCCGCAAGGTGGACACGAGGGTGTGCAATGTACTGGCCGGGATCGCGGCGTCGGCTCACAAGATGTCCAACGATATCAGGCTGCTGCAGCATTTAAAAGAAGTGGAGGAGCCGTTCGAGAAGAACCAGATCGGATCCTCGGCCATGGCGTATAAGCGCAATCCGATGCGGAGTGAGCGGATCGCGTCGCTGTCCCGCTACGTGATGGTGGATGCGCTGAATCCGGCCATCACCTCGGCGACCCAGTGGTTCGAGCGGACGCTGGATGATTCCGCCAATAAGAGGCTGTCGATCCCGGAGGCCTTTCTGGCGGTGGACGGGATCCTGGATCTGTGTCTGAATGTGGTGGACGGACTGGTGGTGTACGACAAGGTGATCACGAAGCGGCTGATGAGCGAGCTGCCTTTCATGGCCACGGAGAATATTATGATGGATGCGGTGAAGACAGGCGGCAACAGGCAGGAGCTGCACGAGCGGATCAGAGAGCTGTCCATGGAGGCCGGCGCCCATGTGAAGCGGGACGGGAAGGAGAATGATCTGTTGGAGCTGATCGCGGCCGATCCGGTCTTTCATCTGTCCGCGGAGGCGCTCTTAGAGACGATGGATCCGAAGAAATACGTGGGGCGTGCGCCGCTGCAGGTGGAGAAGTTCCTGGAGGAAGTCGTGGAACCGATCCTTAAGGAGAACGAGGGGCTGCTTGGCGTGACGGCAAAGATCAATGTGTAGAAGGCGTAAGAGAAGATAACATCTGATGCAGGATGAGATAAGGTGAGACACAGAGGAAAAGTGGGTGCAGGCATTGTATAAGAAAGGTACAGTATTTAGATCCATAGGAGTGTCAGTGACCGTGGCAGTGCTGTGTGCCTGTCTGGGGATGCCTGCGGCGGCGAAGGAGAGTACGGCGGAGGCATCGGAGGCGGCAAAGGAGGCGGACCGTCAGGTGCGGGAGGCCTATGAGGAGTACCAGGGAAGGTTACAGGGGATCGCACGGCGGGAGGAGATCGGAGGCAGCGGGTTTACCGTGATCGAGGATCAGATCTTCCCGTTGGAGACGGACTGTTACGGAGAGATCCTTCTGGTGCCTGCCATGGAGGAGCGGTATCAGAGGCTGGCGCTTTTTTTTACGAAGGAAGACGGAAACGTCGTGTACCGGACGGATCAGCTGGCGGCCAACAACTGGAATGTGGGAGCGCTGGAACAGCCGATCGTGGAGATCGGTGCCGTTTCCTTTCAGGATCTGAACCGGGACGGACGAATGGATATCGTGCTGATCGTCTCCTGCCGGAATAAGACGGGTGTGTGTGCCGGCAGGGAGTATAAGGTCGGGGACGTGCTTTTTCAGGGAAAAGAGGGGTTCTACCGGGATTACAGGCTCTCGGACAAGATCAACCGCTTCGGGATGAACAAGAGTGCGGAGAGCATCGTCGCCTATGTCAGGGACGGACGTTCCGCGGAGTTCCTTTATACGGCGTCCACGAAGGCGGAGCTGCTTAGGAACGGTTTTGTCATCACGAAGGAACAGGATTATTTCAGGCAGTTCGAGAAGCTGGGATATCTGGAAGTGATGCCGGGCAGCTACACGGTGGCGGAGTTCTCGATCTTCATGATCTATCTGGTGGACGAGCAGGGCAATATTGTCTGGAGCTTCCAGCCGATGGGAGATTACGATAATCTGTATGCGCTCAAGGGGATCACCTGCCGGGATATCGACGGGGACGGCATGAAGGATCTGCTGGTGTTTGCCCGGTACAGTTATGAGGGAAGTCTGGACGAGGTGGTGATCGAGAGTGATTATCAGATCTATTACCAGAGGACCAGTGGTTTTGAGACGGATACGGAAGTGAAGAGGAAGATCCGCTGCAGTGAGGAAGATACGGTGGCGGAGCTTGTAGACAGGGCGAGAGCCTATTGGGGATGGAGTCCGTAAGAATTATGATCAAGATATTGATAGTGGATGACGAGAAGCCGATCTGCGACCTGATCGACATGAACTTGTCGGCGGCCGGGTATTCCTGCGTGGCGGTGCAGGACGGGCTGGCGGCCATAGAGGCAGTGGAGAAGAACACCTTTGACCTGGTGCTTCTGGATATCATGCTGCCGGGGGCGGACGGCTATGATGTGATGGAATATATCAGGCCCTATAAAGTGCCGGTGATCTTCATCTCGGCGAAGCATGAGGTGAAGGACCGGGTAAAGGGACTTAAGCTGGGGGCGGACGATTACCTGATCAAGCCTTTTGACGTGACGGAACTGTTAGCCAGAGTGGAAGCGGTCCTGCGCAGGTACAACAAGACCGACAAGGTGATCACGCTTGGCGATGTGGAGATCGATGTGGAAGCGAGAAGGGTGAAGCGCTGCGGCAGCCCGGTTCCGCTGACCAGTAAGGAATTCGATCTGATGCTGCTCTTTGTGGAGAACCGGAATGTGGCGTTATTCCGGGAGAATCTGTATGAGCGGGTCTGGGACGACGAGTATTTTGCCAACAGCAGGACATTGGATCTTCATGTGCAGCGGCTGCGGAGAAAGCTGGGCTGGGAGAAGAATCTGGTGGCGGTGTATAAGGTAGGATACCGGTTGGAGCTGTAGCCGGTATCCTCTTGGGAATGCTGATGCAGGGAAGTGTCATGATGCTAAACTGCACACTGTGGGAAGGATATGGATACGGAAAATGAAATTTTCCCGGAAGTTATTGCTTTGGACGACGATCATCATAGCGATCACACTGGGCTTAAGCGGATTCTATTTCGTCAATTATGTGTTTCGGACTTCGCTGGAACGGGAAGTGGGACAGGCGCTTGACGAGAACAGCATCCTGCGGTTTGCCTTTCAGACGGCGGCTTTAAACGTGCCGTTGAAGTATGATCTGCTGCAGGACGGGTCCGTGGAACAGATTGCTTCGAATCTGGAGGCGAGCGGGCAGGGAAGCGGTCGTCTGCTGCGGCTGTCCGATGAGGAGCAGAGGGTACTCTATGCCAGTGACGGTTTTGAGGCGGATGACGCACTGTTGGAGCAGACGGCGGAAAGCCGGTATGCTTATCGTGTGATCCGGCAGGGGGATCATTACTATATCCAGACGGGCAGCAGCGTCAATGCGCTGGGCAGAGATTTATATCTGGAAACGCTCAGGGATGTGTCACAGGTGTTTGCGGAGCGGGACACGGGATTTACGGTGTACCGCAGACTGATGGTGCTGATGCTGGCGCTGGGGATCGTGATCATGCATTTTATCGCATCGAGGCTGACGAAGCCGATCCGCCTGCTGATGAAGGCGACGAAGGAGATGGCAGCCGGAGATTATGGATACCGGGCCAGGCAGGTCAGCAGCGATGAGCTGGGACAGCTGACACAGGACTTCAATCATATGTCGGAGGAGCTGGAGAAGACCATCGGCCAGCTGGAGGAGGAGGTACAGTCGCGGGAAGAGTTCGTGGGCGCTTTTGCCCATGAGCTCAAGACGCCGCTGACCTCCATCATCGGGTATGCGGACATGCTGCGTTCCCGGAAGCTGGATGAGGAGAAGAGTTTCCGCTCTGCCAATTATATCTATACGGAGGGTAAACGCCTGGAGACCATGTCGCTGCGCCTCCTGGATATCATGGTGACAAAGAAGGAGGGGGCAAGGCTGCAGAAAGTCGCCGTAAAGACGCTGTTTGAGTATCTGCAGAATCTGTTTCTTCCCAGGGAGAATATGGACTTCTGCTTTGCCTATGAGCAGGGAGTGGTGACCGCGGACGCCAGTCTGATTCAGACGGTGCTGGTGAACCTGATCGACAATGCCTGTAAGGCATCGGAGCCGGGCAGCAGGATCGAGATTGGCGGACAGGTCGTGGAAATGACTCCGGCAGAACAGACAGGAATGGAGAAAAGAAGGGCAGCGAAGGATAAGCCGGAGAAAAGCAAGGCGGAAAGGGTAGAGAGGACGAAAGCGGAAAGGACGGAGAAGGAAGAGCGGGGGATGAAGGCGTACCGGTTCAGTGTGCGGGATTATGGGATCGGGATCCCGGAGGAGGAAATAGCTAAGGTTACCCAGGCCTTCTATATGGTAGATAAATCCAGGGCGCGCAGCAGAAACGGCGCGGGTCTGGGACTGGCTCTCTGTGCGGAGATCCTGTCGCTGCACGAAAGCAGTCTGAAGATCGAGAGCGTGCCGGGACAGGGAACCACGGTGAGCTTCCTTCTATGGGAAGAGGGAAAGGAGGCGCTGCATGAAGAAGACCATTCCTGAAAACCGGCGGCGGTTTCTTAGTCCGGCGCTTTTGGCGCTGACCGTGCTGGTGGTCATATTGTCCGTCTGGGGGCCGGAGGCGCTTGCCGCCTACACTGACAAGGGAATCCTGAACCAGATCCATACCCGGGAGGAAGAGACCGGCGGGGAAGGATACCGGTATCAGCTGAGCAGCAATGAGAAGCTCTATATTCTGTCCCAGTGCCTGAACGCCCAGACACTGCCGGAGACGGAACAGAGTGCGAAGACCAGGGCTGCGGAGACGGTCTACCAGGAACTTACGGGCACTTATGCCTTCGTGGTCAATCACAATGGCCCGTCGGGCAAGGAGATCACGGATGAGGAGATCTATGAGACGGCGAATGACGAGCTTTCTGTGCTGAAGGAGGCGGGTATTCTGCCGGAGGCGATCCGGGAGATCCGGGCGCAGGCTTATGAGGCGACCCTTTACTCTGCTATCGATGTGCCGGAGCCGAGGAACAATGTGGCGGTCTGGAAGCTGAGCCTGACGGGCAGCCTGCAGAATGCCAATAAGGAGAACCGGCTGATCGACGCATATATCGATGCGGATGACGGTAAGATCTATGAGTTCTATGTGCGGGCGCAGCTGAAATGGGAGGAGATCGATCCGGACGCCCTGATAGAGGCGTGGGGCAGTTATATGGGCCTGTCGTCACCCGAAGTCTATGAGACGGACAATCCTCTTCTGGAGACGACGCCCTACTATAAGAAATATGTCTTTTCCGGTAACGGAGAAGAGAGGACGGTCGTGACGATCGGTTTTTACGAAGGGATCAATGAATTGTTCCTGAAGATTTCCAGATGATGCAACTTTGATGCAAAAATGATGTAACTTAGTTACAAAAATGATGAAATTATGATGCACCGCTTCTGTATGATAAGAACAGATCACAGGAGAGGAGCATCATTTTATGTACGGAAGAAGACGATACCGCAGATCGCGGCGAAGAAGAGAAGAGCTGAAAGGTTATGTACAGAGGATACTGGTAGGGGTATCGGTTCTCTGTATCATCATAGTCTGTGCCGCTGTGGCCTTTAAGACGCGGAGGGCTACGCAGTCCGTGGAGGCGGCGACGGCGCTGATGCAGGCATCCGATGTGACGATAAAGACGCAGGCCGTGGCAAAGACCGGTGTGGAAGAGGACGGCACACTTGCGAAGTATGGCAGTGACGGGCAGCAGGAAAACGAGGACGTGTCGGAGGAGAGTGAACCGGCTTCGGTGATCATCATTGATCCCGGACACGGCGGAATGGACGGCGGCTGTGTGTCAGATGATGTGGTGGAGAAGGATATCAACCGGATGATCGCGGCCCGTGTGGTGGTGAAGCTTAAAGATATGGGCTATCAGGCGGAACTTGCCCGGGAAGGCGACGATTTCATTGATAAGACGGAGCGGGTGGAGAAGGCCAATGCCCGGAATGCGCTGCTCTATGTGAGCATCCATCAGAATTTCTGTGAGGACGACAGCGTGGCGGGGATCGAGACCTGGTATGACGGGACCGACACCGGACGGGACAGTGGGCGGCTGGCGCAGCTGATCCAGCAGGAGACGGTGCGGGCCACCGGTGCGGTGAGCAGGGAACTGGTGTCGGAGTCGGAGCTGTGCGTGACGAGTAAGAGTAACATGCCGTCCTGTCTGATCGAGACGGGGTTTCTTTCAAACCGGGATGAGCGCAGTAAATTGATCACGGCAGAGTACAGAGATCAGCTGGCGGAAGGAATTGCCGGCGGTATCGATAAATATCTGAATCCCCGGACGATGTATCTGACCTTTGACGACGGTCCCTCCGAAGAGAATACGGACAGGATCCTGGATATCCTGAAAGAGAGAAATGTAAAAGCCACCTTCTTTGTGATCGGGGAATATGTGCGGAAATATCCGGAGACCGCCAGAAGGATCGTGCGGGAAGGACATGCCATCGGCATTCACTGTGATGTGCACGATTATAAGACGCTGTACGCCAGTGTGGACAGCTATCTGGAAGATTTCCGGAAAGCCTATGATACCGTGTATGAGGTGACGGGCGTGGAGACGAAGCTCTTTCGCTTTCCCGGGGGTAGTGTGAATGCGTTTAACAAGAAAGTGAGAGAAGAGATCATAGAGGCGATGGAGGCGGAAGGGTTTATCTACTATGACTGGAATGCCAGTCTGGAGGATGCCGTCGGTAAGGAGTGCAGTCCGGACAAGCTGGTGAGCAATGCGGTGGATACGGCACGGGGAAGAGAGCGGGTCGTGCTGCTGGCTCATGACAGGGTCGCGCATACGGCGGATGCTCTGCCGGATCTGCTGGACGCCTTCCCGGAATACCGGATGGAGCCGCTTACGGTGCAGCTTAAGCCGGTGCAGTTTTGAGACGGAAAAGCAGATAAGAAAGAAGCAGGTCGTAACCTGCTTCTTTCTTAATGTAACCCCTTGGAAATTGCTTAGTGTATTTTACTTGACAGCGCCTGTGATACCTTCGGCGAAGCTCTTCTGCAAACAGAAGAATACGATCGCGGTAGGAATGGTACAGATAAATACGCCCAGCATCAGCATACCGTAGTCAACCGTATAGCCGCCTAAAAGGTTGGCAACCAACATCGGCATGGTGATGGAATCATTCGTGAGTAAGATAACCTTCGGCCACAGGTAGTTGTTCCATGCGTTCATGAAAACGATCGTCATCGCCGCCGCGTAGGTGGAACGCATGGTAGGGAAGAACATGCGGAAGAAGATCGCAAGTTCACTCAGTCCGTCGATCCGTGCCGCCTCGATGATATCGTGAGGGAAGGAACGGGAAGCCTGCCGGAACATCATGATCATGAATGGCGTGGAGATGGACGGAAGCATGAAGGCCGCCATCGTGTTGACCATGCCAAGTGTCGAGAACATACGGAACATGGGGATCATAACAGCCGCAAAGGGAATCATCATGGCTGTCAGAAGCACCGTGAACACCGCGTCCTTACCTCTGTCGTGATAGATCTCGAAGCCGTATCCGGCGATGGAACAGACCAAAAGACAAAGGAGAGTCAGCACGGCGGCGTTGCGGAAGGAGTTCCAGAGCGCCAGCCCAAGATTCTGGTTGGCGATCAGCGCCTTGTAATTCTCGAACAGATAGGTGCCGGGATAAAGCCTTCCGGCAATGACGTCTACGCTCTTATTCGTGGCTGCACAGAACATGTAATACAGCGGGAAGACAGAAATAAGGGAGAAGATCGTCAGGAATGCATACATTGCGAATTTTTTACCTTTGCTCATCATCTCTCATCACCTACTTTCATCTGCAGGATCGCCAGGATGGCAACCATGATCAGGATCAGAATGGACATCGCCGCCGCATAGCCGAAGTTCGGACTCTGTACGAAGGATGTATTGTAAATATAATGCGACATGGTCATCGTTGATTTGCCGGGGCCGCCGTTGGTCAGGTTTAATGACTCATCGAACAGCTGCAGCGTACCGTTTGTGGAGGTGATCGTTGTCAGCAGGATGGTCGGCTTCAACAGCGGGACCGTGATCTTGAAGAAAGTCTGTAATGGGCTTGCGCCGTCGATCCTGGCAGCTTCGTATACGGAATATTCGATATTCTGCAGGCCGGACAGATAGAAGACCATATTGTATCCGGTCCATCTCCAGACCAGGGCTATGATGATAACTGCCCTTGCCGTCCAGGCGTTGGCAAACCACATAACGGGATTCATGCCGAAATTACGGAGTACGGTATTGATGAAACCGTCGTTGGCAAACAGGGAGCGGAAGATCATGGCGTAAGATACCAATGACGTTGCGCACGGCAGGAATATGCAGGTGCGGAACAGGCCCTTGAACCGAAGCTGTTTGTTGTTCAGCAAAGATGCCAGGATCAAGGCCAGAACCAGCATGATCGGTACCTGAATGATGAGGTAGAAAAATGTATTAAACAGTGTCTGCTTAAAAGTCGGATCCTTCAGGATACGTGTGTAGTTGCTGAATCCTGTAAACTTTAAGTTGACGCCCATACCGGTCTGAAGCGACAGGATAAATGCCCGGATCATGGGATAAAAGCTGGTCCAGCAGATCAGCAGCACAGCAGGAGCCAGGAAGGCCCAGCCTGTAAGGCCGTGCTTTTGCTGCAGAGTAAGACCGTTTTTCTTTTGACCACTCATAGAATCGTTCCCTCCCTCTTGATGGTTGTAGTTGATGGTTTTTTTTGTTTAAAAAAGGTCTGTCTGCTGCTTTGACAGCAGCAACAGACCTTCTATTCAGCATGGATCGTCAGATAAGGATCAGCCGCCCATATTAAACTCTACAGTTTCCTGTGCCGTCTTGATCTCGGAATCAATGTCAGCGCCCTGCTGGCAGATATTGGAGAGAGCAACACCAACGGCATCACGTGCGTCATAGTAGAACGCGCCTGTGATATTGGAAGGAGTCTTGGTAGCAAAGTCAACGATCTTCGCATAGATCGCATCGCCGCCGAAGAACTCAACGGGCTGTGCATATGCCTCGGATTCGCCTGCCGGTGCCCATGTTGCCAGAGCGCCCTTGGAGATAACGTCGTCATACAGAGCCGTGCTTCCCGCGAAAGTAGAATTCATGAAATCCACGGCCAGATCAACCTTCTGGCAGTTAGCGGAGATTGCCCAGGAGGAACCACCGTTGTTGGAGTAATTGGTTGCGTTGGCGATGGTGTCAAGCTTCGGCATATTGGTCAGAGCCCACTTACCGGACTGGTCTTCCACCGGTGTGATGCTTGCCATGATCCAGCAGCCGTTCATCGCGCTTGCAGCGGTACCGTTGTTCAGGGAAGCGATATACTGATCCCAGTCTGTTACTTCTACCAGAGTACCGTCTTTTACCATCTGAATATAAACGTTCATGATCTCTTTCAGCTCTGCGTTGCCGTCGATATTAACGGAGCCGTCCTCTTTAAAGAGAGAAGAACCGCAGGACTGGAGCATCATCATAACCTGGTCAGGAGAACCTGCCTGAGCGGTCAGCATCGGCACGCCTGTCTTCTCCAGAACGACTTTCGCTTTCTCCATGTAGTCTGACCATGTGATGTCCGTGAAATCATCTACGGTAAAGCCGGCCTGCTCTAAGATATCGGTACGTACACAGTTGATAACGGTACCGTTATCGAACGGAATGCCGTAGTTCTTGCCGTCGATCGTAGAGTAAGCTACCTTAGCGGCAGAGAAATCACCGAAGTTGATGCCTGAACTTGTCAGATCCGTAAATACGTCAGGATAGTTGATCACGTATTTCTGGAAGGAATTATCCTGCATTAAGAAGATATCGGGCAGTGTGCTTAAGTCGCCTGCGGAAACTGCCGTAGTGATACGTGTCTCAATGTCATCGGACTGTACTTCGCTTACTTCTACCTTGAAGCCCTCGTGATCCTGTGCATAAATCTCGGCTGCCTTGTTGATTGCATATACGTTGAAGTTCGGATCCCATGTCCATACCGTCAGCGTATTGTCGTCAGCGGAAGCCCCTTCTGTCACTGCTGCCTCTTCGCCGGCAGCGTCCTCTGCAGGCGCTGCATCCTCGGCGGGTGCGCTGTCTTCAGCGGGCGTTGCGTCCGTGCCGGCTGATGTACTGCCGCCGTCAGAACCGCCACAGGCTGTCAGAGATGCAACCATGGTCAGAGCCAGCAATACGGAAATTACTTTTTTCTTCATTTTATATCCTCCCTATGAGTTAGATTTTGCTTATTTTGCCTATAGACGATGCCTGCTTGCAGATAAAAAAGGCAATGTGCACAGTTTATAGACAAATCATAAACAATTCTTGTACATTGTAGCATAATGAAGAATGTCCGTGTTGCCATAAACGAACACAAACTATGCAAAATCAACCATTCAAATGTGGGGGGGGGTATTTGGCAGATCCCGTGTGTAAAGCTCCGGATGCTTCCTGAGCTGCTGGGGCGTAATACCGGTGATCTGCCGGAAATTCCGGTTGAAGGTGGAAAGGGAGGAGAAGCCGGTGCGGGCGGCTATGGCGTTGATGGAGTCATTGGTCCGTTTCAGCTCGTCACAGGCCCGTCTGATCCGGATCCGGTTGATATACTGCACCGGGGACATTTTCATATATTCGGAAAAGACGCGCCGGAAGTGCGTCTCGCTGATATGACACATCCTGGCCAGTTCTTCGATCCGGAAGGGATGCTCCGGCTCTTTGTTGATATACTCCAGAGCGGCAGAGATGATCGTGCTGCTTGCATGATAGATATAGCCCTCACTTTGCGACAACGTCTTGTTCCAGCGAGCCAGGCGGATCAGCAGCGCCAGCACAAGTCCCTTCGCTTCCTCAAGATACAGATCTTTCTGTTCCCGCATCACGCCGAGGATCTTGCGAATCAGGGCAGCGATCTCCTGCTGATCGTTGGCTTTGACCAGATGGGCCTGCCGGTTGATCCGAAGGATCAGCTGTTCCGCCAGATGAGGGTTGCCCTTGTATACATCGGTCAGGAACCCGCTTACATCGATAAACAGATATTCCCACAGATAGCCGATGGTATCATTGCTTATGGTCAGATGCGGAAAGCCGGAGGGAATTACGGTGAATATGTTGCTGCCGTAAAGAACTTTTCTGTTGTCAAGCTGCATATATCCGTTATCGTAATAGCAGTAACCGATCTCCAGATAATTATGGAAATGAAGACAGTCCGGCTCGGTATGGTCTCCGGGCGTACCGGTCTTCTCCAATACAGCCAGTACCGGACTGCCAAGGGGCAGCTGCATATTGCGGTAGCTTACTTTACGGGTCTCTTTGCTCATGATGGGATTACCTGTGCTTTCTGTCTTGTGAATTTGTCAGCGCATTATCGTATCACCGTGGATCCGGCTATTTTATTCCTGCCGGTACCGGGAAGGGGAGTAGCCGGTCTGCCTGTGGAAGATCCTGCTGAAATAGAGCGGGTTCTCGTAACCGGAGAGGGCGCTGACCTCCTTTATGGAATAGTCCGTGTTCTTTAAGAGCTCTCTGGCTTTGTTGATACGGATGGAGGTGATATACTGCATGGGCGTCATGCCCATGTAGTGTTTGAAACTGCGGATGAACCAGCTCACGCTCATGTGCTGCTTGCCGGCATATTGTTCGATGGAGATATCCGTTGTAAAGGACTCGTTGAAAAAATGAACGGCAGCTTCCATATCCTCCATATTCCTGTACTTGTCGGCGGAGATCTCCAGCTGGCTGCGATGGATCGTCGTAAAGACCTGCTGCAGATAGAAACAGAGCAGTTCCTCGAAGCAGGGGCGTTTCAGCTGCAGTTCCAGGATGATCTGGCGAAACAGTTCCGGGTAATGGAAGGACATGCCGCAGAAGAGCGTGTGGGTGTCTGCGAATCCAATTTTGTCCAGAATGTACGACGCCTCAGAGCCGGAGAAATGGACCCAGTACACTTCCGGCGTGTCCTTGGCATAGTAGTAGTACTGCTGGCTCTCACCGGGACGGTAGAGCACCATATATCCTGCCGGGATCTCCTGCCGCCGGCCCTCCAGATGAAAGAACGCCCTGCCTGCCGAGATGTACAGAAGCTGGTAATCCCTGCGTCCTTCGGGGCGCAGCGTAGGCATCACGGGCTGTTTCATAAGGCGGTAGACGCCGCAGCTGGCAATGCTTAAGGGATGGGCGGTATCTTCTATCTCTACGTCTGCATCGTGCAGATAACCGGTGTTGGAATACATGGGCAGTCTCCTTTCGGGGCTCCGGCTCATCGTAAAACGATCAGAGATGGTCGGACAGCGGTAAAAGTGAAGGTGTGTGCGCTGTTACGATTGTATCATTTTGTGCATGTTTTGTCCAATAGAAGGCATGGATTTTGAGCGGCTGCCCTGCTATATTATAGTTAACGGCATTAGAAATTTCGTTTACTATAAATGACAGGCATGAATGTCGTCTGCGAAAGGCCCGGAAGAGCGGGACAAGATCAGACAGGGCTTGTCGGGCGGTGACGTCTAACCGGAATGACATTCGGAAACGGAGGAAACTATGATCGTACCAAAATATTATGAGGATCTGAGCGTGCTGCACAAGAACACCCTGCCCGACAGGGCGTATTATATTCCGGCATCCGTGAGAATGGACGCGCTCTGGGAGGAGCGGGAGTGGTCGGACCGGTTTGTGCAGCTTTCCGGTCAGTGGAAATTCCGCTATTATGACAGTATCTATGAGGCGAAGGAAGAATTCTGGCGGGAAGGATTCGACACGGAAGGCTTTGACAGGGTGAAGGTGCCGGGTGTGTGGCAGAATTACGGCTATGACAGGCACCAGTATACCAACACAAGGTATCCTTTCCCGATGGATCCGCCTTATGTGCCCCATGCCAATCCCTGCGGGGAATATGTGCGCACCTTTACTTATGATAAAGACGAGAAGGCGCCGAGGGCATTCCTGAACTTTGAAGGGGTGGATTCCTGTTTCTATGTGTGGCTGAACGGCAGTTTCGTGGGATACAGCCAGGTATCTCATTCCACCAGTGAGTTCGAGGTCACCGAACTGCTGCGGGAAGGGGAGAATACGCTGTCCGTGCTGGTGTTAAAATGGTGCGACGGCAGTTATCTGGAGGATCAGGACAAATTCCGGATGAGCGGTATCTTCCGGGATGTCTACCTTCTCAGAAGGCCGAAGGAGGGGATCTTTGATTATTTCGTGAAAGCATGGCCGGACGCGGATGGCAGGGAGGGGACGGTCAGGATCGGCTTTTCCTATCTGCATCAGCCCGTGGAGACGAAGGTGAGACTGTACGACCGGGAAGGACGGCTGGCGGCGGAAGGTGTGGCGCAGGCGGAGCAGACCGGGGAACACAAATGGGCAGGTTATGTGACGCTGCAGGTGAAGGATGCCGTACTCTGGAATGCAGAAGCTCCTTATCTGTATACGCTGGTACTGGAGACTGCAGGGGAAGTGATCACGGATCATGTGGGGATCCGGGAGATCCATGCGCAGGACGGGGTGCTGTATCTCAACGGCGTGAAGATCAAATTCCACGGCACGAACCGCCACGACAGCGATCCGGTTACCGGTTTTACGATCGGCAGGGAGCAGATGCTGACGGACCTGCGGCTGATGAAGGAACACAATATCAATGCGATCCGTACTAGCCATTATCCGAATGCGCCCTGGTGTTATCAGCTGTATGATCACTTGGGCTTCTACGTGATCGACGAGGCGGACAATGAGAGCCACGGTACGGCGGAGATCTACCTGGACGACGCGGACTGGACTGTCAGGAGCAAGCGCTGGAATGAGGCGATCGCGGACAATCCGGCCTTCACGGAGGCTACGCTGGACAGGACGAGACGCTGCGTGGAGCGGGACAAGAACCGGCCCAGCGTGGTGATCTGGTCCATGGGGAATGAATGCGCCTACGGATGCACCTTCGAGGAGGCGCTTCGGTGGACGAAGCAGTATGATGACACAAGGCTGACGCACTTTGAAAGCTGCCGGTACGTATCGGACAGAAGAGACTATGATTACAGCCGGATCGACCTGCACAGTCGTATGTATCCGCCCCTGCAGGAGATACACGACTATTTTGAGAAGGATGGGTCGAAGCCTTATGTGATGTGTGAGTTCTGCCACGCCATGGGCAACGGTCCCGGAGATCTGGAGGACTACTTCGAGGTCATACAGCAGTACGAGGGAGCCTGCGGCGGTTTTGTCTGGGAATGGTGCGATCATGCCATCGATCTGGGGAAAACGATCCGCGGCAGGAAGATCTATGCCTACGGGGGAGATCACGAGGAATACCCACAGGACGGCAATTTCTGTATGGACGGGTTGGTCTATCCCGACCGCAGGCCGCACACGGGACTGCTGGAATTCAAGAACGTATACCGGCCGGCCAGAGTGGCGGCATTCCGGCAGCAGGCAAAGGAGCTGGTGCTGCACAACTATATGGATTTCCTGAATCTGCGGGACTACTGCAGGGTGCGTTATGAAGTGCTTTGTGACGGTATCGTGACAGAACAGGGCGGCACCGTAGACGAAGAGCTGCTGAACATCGCGCCCCATGAGGAAAAGGCAGTGCCCATCGCCTTCACGGCGCCGGAGAAGGGGAAGTGTTACCTGAAAGTCTCCTATGAACTGAAAGAGGCGATGACGCTTCTTCCGGCGGGATTCCTGCTTGGCTTCGAGGAAGTGCCGGTGGAGACGGAGGAGAAGGAGAACCAGAAGGTGGCGGCGCTGTTTGGCAGGGATGCCGCGGCGGGAGACATACGGATCCGGGAGGATGACTGCACGGTGACGGTGTCCACACCACAGTTCAGATATGAATACGATAAGCTGACAGGTCTGTTTGCCGGGATGGTCTATGAGAACAGATCCCTGCTGGAGCGGCCCATGGAGTTCAATATCTGGCGGGCGCCTACGGATAATGACCGCAACATCAGGCATAAGTGGACGGAAGCGCAGTACGACCGCACCGTGACAAGAGCCTATGATACGCAGGTAAGGGTGCAGGAAGGCGCGGTGGAGATCGAGACCGTGCTGTCCATATCGGCCGTCTATATCCAGAGGATACTGGATATCAGGGCGTGCTGGACGGTCCGTGCTGACGGGGCCGTGGATGCGGAATTTACGGTGAAGAAGGATCCGGAGTTCCCGTTCCTGCCCAGATTCGGGCTGCGGCTGTTTCTGCCGGGGAACATGGAGCGGGTGAAGTACTGCGGTATCGGGCCGGCAGAGAGCTATGTGGATAAGAGGCGGGCCGGCTGGCATGGCGTGTTTGAGGGCGCGGTCAGGGCGATGCATGAGGACTATGTGCGGCCGCAGGAGAACGGGAGCCATCATGACTGCGATTATGTGACCGTGTACGGAGAACTGGCGGCGCTTACCGTGGCGGGCAGAGAGACTTTTGCCTTCAATGCTTCGGTGTATACGCAGGAGGAGCTGACGCGGAAGGCGCATAACTATGAGTTGGAAGAGTCACCCTATACGGTGCTGTGTGTGGATTACAGGCAGAGCGGGATCGGATCCAACAGCTGCGGACCGGTGCTGCTTGAGAAGTACCGGATCGGGGAAGAGTTCCGGTTTGCGGTGCGGATGGCACCGGGGACTATCTGAGGCGGGACACCCGGGCATTGAAAGAATAGGAAGAGGAGGAGAGACTATATGTACATCATACCGGAACCACAGCAGATGGATATCCTGGAGGGGGAGTATACGATCCGGTTTGACCATAAGATTGTGATCGACGACTCCTGCGGAACGGAGGCTTACGGATATGCGAAGCTGCTGCAGGAAGAGCTGCGTGGATGCATGGGATACGGTCCGGCGATCACCAGAGGAAGATCCGGGAAGGCGGCGGTGACGCTGGCGATGGGCGCTGTGTCAGGCGAGGAGGCGTACCGTCTGTCAGTCAGTGCGGACGGCATCAGGATCGAGGGAGGCGGGGAAAGAGGCCTGCTGTACGGCGTGCAGACGCTCCGGCAGATCGTCCGGCAGACCGGCGCCTGCGTGCCCTGCCTGCGGATCCATGATTTCCCGGATATGAAGAACAGGGGATTCTATCATGACGTGACCAGAGGGCGGATCCCGACGCTTTCTTATTTAAAAGGGTTAGCGGACAATCTGGCGTTCTATAAGATCAATCAGATGCAGCTGTATATCGAGCATTCCTATCTGTTCGAGGGGCTAAGCGAGATGTGGCGGGACGATACGCCGCTGACGGCCCAGGACATTCTGGAGCTTGACGCTTACTGCCGGAGACTGCAAATCGAACTGATCCCGAATATCTCCTGCTTCGGGCATCTGTATAAGCTGCTGCGCACCAGATCTTATGCGCATCTGTGCGAACTGCCGGATGCGGAGAAGGAGCCTTTTGGATTAGTGGACCGGATGATGCACCATACGATCGATGTGACGCAGGAGGAGAGCCTTATACTGATCAAAGGCCTGATCGAGGAGTTCATGCCCCTTTTTACATCGAAGCACTTTAATATCGGGGCGGACGAGACCTTCGATCTGGGCAAAGGAAGAAGCCTTGCGGAAGCGGAGCGGGTCGGTGTGAAGCGTCTGTATATCGACCATGTGCGGAAGCTGTGTGAGTTCCTGGTGGAGAAGGGGAAGATCCCCATGTTCTGGGGAGATATTATCTGCGAATTTCCGGAAGTGATCGAAGAACTTCCGCCGCAGACGATCTGCTTAAACTGGGGCTATGCGGCGGACCAGAGTGAAGAATCTACCAGAAAGCTTGCAGGGGCGGGAGCGGTGTTGTATAATTGTCCGGGTGTAAGCGGATGGAATCAGTTTGTAAACCGGTTGGATGTGGCCTATGAGAATATCGGACGTATGTGCACTTATGCCCGTAAATATCACACGGAAGGTGTTCTGACCACGGACTGGGGAGATTACGGACATATCAATCATCCGGATTTCGGGATTCCGGGCAGGATCTACGGGGCGGCTTTTTCCTGGAACGGAAAGATTCCGTCGTTTGAAGAGATGAACAGCAGGATATCCCAGGTGGAGTTTGGCGATAAATCCGGCAAGCTTGTTTCCGTCATGGCGGAGATTGCGCATAATCAGGTGTTTGACTGGCAGATGGCGGTAGGCTATATAGAGAAGACAGGAAACATGCTGCCTGCCGAGGCAGAAGCAGAAGCGGTGGCAAAGGTGATGAGCGGCATGGCTGATGCGGGGAAGATTCTTCAGAACCTGGAGGATATTGCAGACAGGATTCGCCGGCTGATGCCGGGGCTGCCTGCGCGGACGAATGATATGCTGCATGCGTGTCTTGTGGCGATCCGCGGTATACAGCTTTTACAGAAGATCGGCGTCTGGATCGCTGTCAGGGAGTACCGGGCGGATCTGCCGGTCGAGGTGGACGGTCGTACTCTGGCGGCGGAACTGGAAGAATGGTTTCTGTTTTATAAAGAGGTCTGGCGCAGCGTGAGCAGAGAGTCGGAGCTGTACCGGATACAGGAAGTCGTGTTCCGCTATGCGGATCTGCTGCGGGAGTGATAAAATGATACAAGGATAAGAGGAACAATTGTTAGGACAGAAGGAGGTTTATGAGATGCAGCCAGAGATTAAGTGGTTGGATGATCCGCAGGTTTTTCGGGTGGGACAGCTTCCGGCACATAGTGATCATAAGGTGTATGGGAACGCGGTGGAGATGGAGAGGCAGGCAAGTTCGTTATACCAGTCATTGAATGGTATATGGGAGTTTTGCTATTCCTTGAATCCACAGAGTCGTCCGGCAGATTTCTATAAAGAGGAATATGATACGAGCGATTTCGGAGAGATTGCGGTTCCCTGCCATATAGAGATGGCCGGGTATGATAAGATCCATTACATCAATACCATGTATCCGTGGGAAGGGCAGGTGTACCGCCGGCCGGCTTATGCGCTTGGCGAGGACAGGAAGGAAGAAGGCTCTTTCAGCGAAGCTGCCTATAATCCGGTGGGATCATACCGCAGGACTTTTGACCTGGAGGAAGGACTGCGTGGGAAACGGGTCTGTATCTGTTTCGAGGGTGTGGAACAGGCGGCGTATGTATGGCTGAACGGACAGTTTGTAGGATATGCGGAGGACAGCTTTACTCCTTCGGAGTTTGATCTGACTCCCTATATCCGGGATAAGGGAAACGTTCTGGCAGTGGAAGTATACAAGAACAGTACTGCCGCGTATCTGGAAGACCAGGATTTCTTCCGCTTTTTCGGGATTTTCAGGAATGTGGTACTGTATGCCAAGCCAAAACTGCATGTTGAGGATATGTGGGTAAAGACTGTCCTCACGGAGGATCTGACGCGTGGCAGTGTGGCAGTGCGCCTGCAGATATCGGCCGGGGATGATGCGGCATGGACGGATGGTGAAAATGTCAAAGCTTCGACAAGTACAGGAGCTTTCAGCGGAACAGACACGGGCGCCGTCGTTTTGGTCATGCTGCAGGATCGGGATGGACAGGTAATCGGTGAACAGACTGTGGCAGCGGCGCCGGAGGTGGAGTTATCTTTCGACGGGATCGGGAATATAATACTCTGGGAAAATAAGAATCCGTACCTGTACAGAATCGTGGTCACCTTGCAGGAAGAACAGGGCAAAACCGTGGAAGTCGTACCCTGTGCGGTTGGTTTTCGCCGTATCGAGCTTCGCGATAAGGTAATTTATTTTAACGGAAGAAGACTGATCATCAACGGTGTCAACCGTCACGAGTGGAGTGCGCTAAGCGGCAGATGTATTACGACTGAAGATATGGAATGGGATATCGACTGCTTTAAGCGAAACAACATCAACTCCGTGCGTACCTGTCATTATCCGGATCAGATGGCATGGTATGATCTGTGTGACAGAAACGGTATCTATGTGATGTCGGAAACAAATCTGGAGAGCCATGGCTCCTGGCAGAAGGTAGTTACGGAACCCTCGTGGAATGTGCCGGGGAGTCTGCCGCAGTGGAAGGAAGCGGTGGTGGACAGGGCAAGGACTAATTTTGAGACCTTTAAGAATCATCCTTCGGTTCTGTTCTGGTCATTGGGCAATGAATCCTATGTAGGAGAAGACATTGCGGCGATGCAGCGTCTCTTTAAGGAAAAGGACGACTCGCGGCTTGTGCACTATGAAGGGGTGATCTATGACAGGACTTATGAAGATGTGGTGTCCGATGTTGAGAGCCGTATGTACGCGAAACCGGAAGATATCATAGAATATCTTGAGAAGGAGCCGAAAAAGCCCTTTATTCTTTGCGAATATATGCACGATATGGGCAATTCGCTGGGCGGTATGAAGTCCTATATCGATCTGTTGGATCGTTTTGAGATGTATCAGGGCGGCTATATCTGGGATTATATTGATCAGGCGCTGTATGTGACGGATCATGTAACGGGAAGAAAAGTGCTGCGCTATGGCGGAGATTTTGACGACAGGGCCAGTGATTATGAGTTTTCCGGCAATGGTATCGTATTTGCCGACAGAACCGAGAAACCGGCGATGCAGGAGGTGAGGTATTATTATGGATTGTATGAATAAGTTACAAGTCATCGTGGGTGATGTGACCATCGGAATGCGCAGCGGAGGTTTTTCCTGTCTGTTTTCCGAAAACAGGATCGGGATGGAGTCTCTTGTACTGGATGGGAAAGAGTGGATCTACAGGGCTCCTGTGCCTACTTTCTGGCGTGCGCTTACGGATAATGACAGGGGCAGCGGGTTTGCATTAAAGAGCGGCATGTGGCTTGGGGCAGACTGCTTTATCAGGAATAGAGGAATTGCAGTTGAAATAGACGGTAAACCTGTTACAGTGCCAATGCCTCCGGAAAACAACAGGTATGAGGGACCGGTAGAAGCAAGCAGGGCATCGGTCACTTATACTTATGAAACGCTTACGGTACCTGTTACTCAGGTCACGGTGTCTTATGAAGTTTTTGCCGGCGGTAGCATTCATGTGAAAGTTCATTATAAAGGCAGGGAAGGGCTGCCGCAGCTTCCGGTATTTGGTATGCGGTTTATTATGCCGACCTGCGCGGACAGATACTGCTATGAGGGTCTGTCGGGAGAAACCTATCCGGACAGAATGGCAGGCGGTGTTCCGGGAGTCTATGAAGTTGAGGGACTGCCCGTAACGCCCTATATGGTGCCGCAGGACTGCGGGATGCATATGCGGACAAAGTGGGTAAAGGTATATCGCAGCGTTGTCCTGGATAATGCCTGCCGGGAAAAGAAAGAGACATGTCTTTGTTTTCATGCGGAAGAAGGGAAGGATTTTGCTTTTGCGTGTCTTCCTTATACGGCGGAGGAGCTTGAGAATGCGACCCATCATGAGGAACTTCCGCCTGCGCGGAGAACGGTCCTGACGATCCTTGGCGCGGTGAGAGGCGTCGGCGGTATTGACAGCTGGGGAACGGATGTGGAACCGGCTTATCATATCAGCGGTGAAAAAGATATTGCATATGGATTCTGGATCGGCGCTGTGAAAAGAGAACAGTAAAGGAATGAAAACAGGATGGTAACAGGAAATCAGGACAAAGCAAAGAGCGTACAGGATTATGAGAAGGTGGCCATAAAAGTTTCCATGGTCAGCATCGTGGCAAACTTCCTGCTCACGGTATTTAAATTGTTGGCGGGAGTCATTGCGCATTCAGGGGCCATGATCTCGGATGCGATCCATTCGGCATCAGATGTTTTCAGTACCGTGGTGGTGATCATCGGGGTCAAGATATCCAGCAGGGAATCGGATAAGGATCATCCCTATGGACATGAAAGGATGGAATGCGTTGCGGCGATCGTCCTTGCCACCATTCTTGCGGTAACGGGATTGGGGATCGGATACAGTGCGGCGGGGAAGATCGTGGGAGGAAATTACACGGATCTGGCCGTGCCCGGCAGGCTGGCGCTTGTCGCGGCGGTCGTGTCCATCCTTGTCAAGGAAGGAATGTTCCAGTATACGAAAGTAAATGCCAGAAGGATCGATTCCGGCGCGCTCATGGCGGACGCATGGCATCACCGCTCTGACGCAATGTCTTCGATCGGCGCTTTGGCCGGTATTGCCGGATCCAGGATGGGATTCCCGATCCTGGATCCCATAGCAAGCGTGGTAATCTGCTTCTTCATAGAAAAGGCGGCCTATGAGATCTTTATGGATGCGGTGAACAAGATGGTGGATAAGGCCTGCGATGAGGAGACGGAGAGAGCGTTTGAAGAATGCGCGGCCAGGCAGGAGGGCATTCTGGGAGTGGATCTTCTGCATACGCGCGTCTTTGGAAATAAAATATATGTTGATATTGAAATCAGGGTGGACGGCAATAAAACGCTGCGGGAAGCGCATGGCATCGCGGAGCATGTACATGATGCGATAGAGAAGGATTTTCCGAAAGTAAAACATATCATGGTGCATGTGAATCCCGGGGCAGGCAGCGGACAGT
The DNA here is from genome assembly GCA_947564645.1 of uncultured Lachnospiraceae bacterium. GTDB lineage: Bacteria > Bacillota > Clostridia > Lachnospirales > Lachnospiraceae > UBA3282. Next base: position 92,058 of record CANOCU010000001.1, on the reverse strand, counting down.
GATGCGGATCATTCCGGTAGAAACGGTAAAGTGTCGTAAAAAGGACACCAGGTGGTCTGGAAAACGATCATAGAGCAGGAAAGAACATAAAAAATGGAAGCAATGGGGCTCGAACCCATGACCTCTCGCGTGTGAGGCGAACGCTCATCCCGGCTGAGCTATGCTTCCATGACTATTATTATAGCATGGTGAGCAGGAAATACAATAGTTTTTTTGATAAAGATGATTGGTATATAGAATTTAATTTTAAATAACCAGGGAGCGGTTATAAAATACCTGGTGTTTGGTTAATATATATGCTGTATGTTTTGCCTGTGTATTGCTATGATTTTCTATAAGGAGGTGAAAATCATGGATGATTACAGGAAAGAAGCAAACATGCAGGTGGGAAAACGGTTAAGGGAGGCAAGGAGTAATCTTGGTCGGACTCAGGCAGAAATTGCTGTATCGCTTGGGGTATCGGAAGAGCATTACCGAAAATATGAGTCCGGCGCTACAGGACTGTCAGCAGACAAGCTGTTGATCTTGTATCATGAGTATGGCATTGATCCTACTTATTTGATTACCGGCGCCTGCCTCAGAAACGATTTTGATGTGGATAACTACATAGCCAACTGTAATAAAGAACAGAAGGATATATTTATGGACAGGGTGTTTGCTTATATGTTGCGGATGATAAAAAAATAGAATAGCAGAGGATCATCCGGTGCGGCCTGTCATGTGACAGGCCGTATGACAATAAGCCGGAACAGGAAAAGCTTTTGTCGATATTCTACGCATGTAGTTCAAAAATGGAACCATCTACTCTTTGGAGATGCCTGTTTTTTGATTTTTAACTGTCTGCAGAAGTGGACGAGTATTTCTATTTATGCATGGCGATTCCGGTCACGATGAAATCTATAATTTCCTCAATGGTGGGACTGGCGCCCTCACAGGGAACTTTTTTCCAAAAATTCTGAATTTTAGGATCGCTGCTTTTCAGGGCAAGGGAAACCGCGTGGGCAATCTCATTCCGGACTTCGCGTTCTGTGATCTGTTCTTTTTCCGCAATTGTCCGCAAATGCTCCGAAATTTTTTCTTTTTTATTCTGATTCATAGTCTTTCCTTTCCCATCTCATGCGATGTGTAAAGAGCCCGTCAGGGCTTTTCAGAATTCAACTTAAAATAAAGTATAATCCTATCATACAACATTAGCATAGTCTTGTAAGTATTTTCTATACATGCTGATGTATTTTTTAAAGACATTTTTAATAATGGGAAAGGACCTTTCGGCTTTCCGGGTTTATAGCCGGTGGATCTATTAAATGTCATTGACAGATAAAATGGATTTCCGTACAATAACAGTATTACGAAAAGGAGGACGGGACTATGCTTTTAGAGATCGTGAAGACTCCATGCAGAGTATGAGGACACTGTATGGAGGCAATATGGATTCGGATGTGCGCTTCTGACTGCATCCGTGGTCCTCAGACTTTGCTCGAAAATATTTGTAGATGTTATGTTAACTAATATAAAGGAGCAAAGTGAAAATGAAAGAATCGATTAAGATACATTTTAAGACAACCTGTAAAGAATTAAGGACATTTCTGGCTTTATGGAGCACACAGTCGCTGTCGCAGCTGGGGAGCAGTATGACGGCCTTTGCCCTGACGCTGTGGCTGTATGAGAAGACGGGGTCGGCGCTGCAGACGGCGTTACTCTCGATCTGCACCTATGCGCCCTATGTGATGATGAGCATTTTTGCCGGGGCGCTCAGCGACAGATGGGATAAGAAGAAGGTGATGCTTGTCTGCGACGCGCTGGCGGCCTGCAGCACGGTGGCGGTATTTGCGCTGTTGAAGGCAGACCTGCTGATGCCAGGGCATCTGTATCTGTTAAATGTGTTAAGCGGGCTGATGAACACATTGCAGCAGCCGGCGGGAGATGTGGCGATGACGCTGATCGTGCCGGAGAAGCATTACCAGAAGACCAGCGGTATGCGGTCCTTCTCCAATTCCCTGATCACGATCTTAAATCCGGTACTGGCGACGACGCTTTTTTCCCTGTTTGGCATGGAAGTGGTCATAGCGGTGGATCTGGGAACGTTTGCGGCGGCCTTTGTGACGCTGTTGTTTGGGATCAGGATCCCGAAGATCCGGGACAGCGGGAAGGAGAAGCAGGAACCGTTGCTGCAGTCTGCAAGAGGCGGTCTTATCTTCCTGAAGGAAAACGGGCTGGTGTTTACCCTGATCCTGTTTCTGGCGGGGGTGAATCTGGTGGCGTCTGCCTTCGACGCGGTGCTGCCGGCGCTGATTCTGCCTTCACCCCAGGGCGGTGAGATGGCGCTTGGGCTTGTCACGTCCACGGCCGGGGTGGCGATGTTAGTCGGCAGTCTGATGGTGACTTTCATGAAAAGACCGAAGGACAGGGTGCGGGTGATCTATCTGACCATGTTAGTGTCGCTGAGTATGGAAAATTTCCTGCTGGCCTTTACACGGATTCCGGCGCTGTGGTGTCTGGGACAGCTGATAGGATGGCTGCCGGTGCCCATTATGAATGCCAATCTGGACGTGATCCTGCGGGCGAGTATTCCGGTGGAGATGCAGGGCAGAGTCTATTCCTGCAGAAACACCCTGCAGTTTTTCACGATCCCGGTAGGGTTCTTCTTAGGCGGGCTGCTTGTGGACAAGGTCTGCGAGCCGCTTATGGCGCAGGCGCATCCCGGCGGGCTGCTTAAGCGAATGTTTGGCGCCGGCAAGGGTTCGGGTGCGGCGATGGTGATGTTTTTTCTGGGCGTTGCCGGCACACTGATCTGTCTGGTATTCGGACAGGTACTTAAGAAATATCGTTATGATAAAGTATGAAAAGAACACCTATGGCAACAGCTCTGCGCACTTGCTGCGCTGAGCGTACACGCGCCATGCAGCCCATGCAGCTTTGCTGCATGTGTGCATTGTGTGCATGATACTTGCACCGTACTTTTCATGGGAATTTGTGTCAAAGATGACATGGAGGTGCAAGTATAGAAAATGACATTAGAAACGCTTCTGATGGCAGAAGGAGGGATGAGACAATGAAGAGTGCGGTTTTTTACGGAACACATGACCTGCGGGTGGAAGAGAGGGATACGCCTGTTCCGGATCCGGGGGAGGTGCTGATCCAGGTGAAGGCCTGCGGGATCTGCGGCACGGATGTGCATATCTACGAGGGAGACAAGGGTGCGGCGGAGGTACATCCGCCCACGATCCTGGGGCATGAGTTCTCGGGGATCGTCGCCGCGACAGGCGGCAGGGTGGAGCGGTTCCGGGTCGGGGACAGGGTGTGTATCGACCCCAACGGTTATTGCGGTGCCTGCGACTATTGCCGGAACGGACAGGTACACTTCTGTGAGCATATGACAGGCTACGGGACGACGAAGAACGGCGGCTTTGCGGAGTACTGTGTGGTGGATGAGAGTCAGGTGTATCGTCTGGGCGATCATACCTCGTTCGCACAGGGAGCAATGGCGGAGCCGGTGGCCTGTTGTCTGCACGGCATCGACATGTGTGACATCGAACCGGGACATCAGGTGGTGGTCATTGGCGGCGGCATGATCGGGCTGTTGATGCTGCAGCTGGCGAAGCTGGCGGGCGCGGCCAGGGTGGCGCTGTTAGAGCCGGTGGAGAAGAAACGCGATATGGGCAGGAAGCTGGGCGCCGACGTGTGCATCGATCCGCTGCACGAGGATGTGAAGGCGCATCTTGCGCAGGCGGGCATGACCTGGATCCGTACCGTGATCGAGTGTGCGGGGCTTCCTGCCACCATGGAGCAGGCCATCGATCTGGCGGGTAAGAAGGGGACGGTGATGATGTTCGGCTTGACGAAGCCGGATGCGCAGATCGCGGTAAAGCCTTTTCAGATCTTCCAGAAGGAGCTGACGCTTCGGGCGTCTTACATCAATCCGCATACCCAGCACAGAGCGCTGCAGCTGATCGATTCGGGACGGCTGGATGTGGAGAGCATGGTCTGCAGGACGATCGGGCTTGAAGAGCTTGCGCAGGTGCTGTCCGATCCGTCCATGCGGGCGGAAGGAAAGTATATTGTAGTTCCGGAGCAGTGATAAGTTTGGAAGCATGGATATTGCAGGCATGGCCGGCAATATCCACGAGAAGGTAAAAGAGAGGTAGCATCATGTCACAGTATACACTGGAATGTTGTGTGGACAGTGTGGAATCCGCTCTGGCTGCGGCAGAGGGCGGTGCAGACCGCCTGGAGCTGTGCGCCGCGCTGATCATCGGCGGTACGTCGCCTGGCCTGGCCTTGTTTGAGCAGGTGAAGACGTGCTGTCATTTACCGGTGAGAGTGCTGCTGCGGCCCCGCTTCGGCGATTTTCTCTATACGGATCATGAGTTTAGAATCATCAGAAGAGAGGTGGAGCTGTTCCGGGAGGCCGGGGCGGAAGGGGTCGTGATCGGCTGTCTTAGGGCGGACGGGAGTCTTCACATGGAACGGATGCGGGAGCTGATGGAGGCTGCCGGCGGGATGAAGGTCACGCTGCACCGCGCCTTCGATGTGTGCGCGGATCCGATACGGACTTACGAGCAGGCGTGGGAACTGGGGATCGATACGATCCTCACATCCGGGCAGGAGAGCGATTGTGTGAGCGGGATGCCGTTACTTCAGAAGCTGTGCGGCCTGCGAAGGCAGGATGTCTGCAGAGAGGGAGCACGGCAGGAGAAAGAGGCGGCGCATTCCCATAAGCCGGTAGAAAGACCGCAGATCATGGCGGGCGCGGGCGTGACGCCGGAGGTGATCCGGACATTCCGGGCACAGACGGATATCACCGCCTTCCACCTGTCTGCCAAGAAGATCTTAGACAGCGGGATGGTCTACCGCCGGGCAGGGGTGCCCATGGGGATACCGGCCATGAGTGAGTACAGTATTTTCCGGACGGACAGGGAGGTTGTGGCCGAGGCCAGACGTGCCCTGGAAGACTGATCCGCCGCGGGTATACTGGTTTTCAGTACAGAGTGTTGGTAAAATACGGATTGGTTTTACCGGTACAGCGTATAGTCCAGCATTTCTTTTATAAATCCGTTCCGGGCAAGTAGATCTGCCGCCTCGGCCGGGTATTCCCTGACAACGATCCGTTTCCTGTCAGGGAAGATCCGGCCCTGGCGGTATTCTTCTGTAAAGAGCGACAATGCCTCTTCCAGGCATGAGGGATCAAAGAGACGCAGTCCCTTACCCTGTTTCTCGAAGAGCATTACGGGCAGACCGCCGCGCAGCGCCACCGCGGTGCCGGACAGGTTGGCGAAGGAGCGTTCCTGCTGGTGGGGCAGCAGCTTACCCCAGGGCTGCATGGGATCCGCGGCATTGATCCAGACCAGTTCCGTCACAGGGTGGAGTAGCCTGGCCGTGATGCCGGCGAAATCTTCTTTGCGGATAAACTGCGCGCCGGAGAAGCCTTCCACGAAATAGCCTCTGCGTACCTGGCCCGTATATTCCTGAACGCGCAGAAGCGATAACGCTTCCTGCCAGGACAGGCCGCAGGAAGCGGCGGTTTCCCGGCACAGGATCAGATAGCGGTCAAAACACCGGTCCATCTGTTCCTCGATGGTCAGAGACCGCAGGGGCCGGACCAGATCCCACCGCCCGGCGTTCAGAGCCTTTACCCGTGCGCCGATCCATTGTCTGGCAGCGGACTTTTTGATCTTCTCCCGGTTTTGCCACTGTCGCACGGGCAGGAAACTGTCCGCGCATACAAGCCCCTTCTCCATCAGGGACAGGAGCGTGTCGTAGGGCGCTTCGCCGGGCAGTACGTTACCCAGCGCCTGCATGAAGCTGGCGCCTCTGCGGGAGAGAGCCTCTAAGAGCAGGCACTCTTTTTCGGACAAAGCTTCGGCGGCGGGTATGTCGTCTTTGGCCTGTGCTTCTGCTGATAAAGTTTCGGCGGAAGGCAGGTTGTCCCCGGCCTGCGCCTCCCTGGATAGTCTTATGCAGGCGGCAGGCGTACTTTCCCAGTCGATATCATCTGTGCGGTCGAACCGGATCCGGCCTTCTTCCATATGCCAGAAAAATTCCCCCCTGGCCAGTAAGCTGTCCAACAGGTTCTCACGGTAGCCTTTGACCCGCAGGGGCAGAAGCTGCTCTTCCCAGGCCGCAGCGGGAAAGGAGGTGCCGGACAGGGATAAGAGGGCATGGGAAAGCGCCTCCTGCGCCGGCGCCGTGCGGCTTATGCGGGACAGCAGCAGGGAAGCGTAAGAGGCGGGCGGACAGGTGGAGATCTCCTCCCGGCGGTTTTTCAAGGTCTTTGTGCGGGCGCGCTTGTAGAGCTGCGCGTGATAATAGACGACGTCGGTATCCACATGACAGACTGCCTCGCCGCGGCGGCATAACTCCTGCAGCAGCGCTTCGGCGGTCTGCATGGGAAAGCCGTAGCGCACTGCAGCCTGCCTTATGCTTGCACCGCCGCGGTAACGCAGCATCCGGCGCAGGATGGAAAGGCAGGCTTCTTCGTTCTGCTCTTCTAACGCGCTGTGATAATCTTCCTGCTGCTCGGCGGCGATCCACAGGCCCTGTTCCAGATAGAGAGCCCGTCCTTCTTCGTACAGCGTTTCCAGCCATTCCACGGGGATTTCCAGATCTCCGGCGGCCAGGTCGCCTTCCGTCATTAAGAGCGAGTGGAGCTGCCTTGCATCTTCCGGGAGCCTGGTTCTCTCCTGGAGCCCGGCCAGTTCTTTGCTGCCGGGTACAAGCAGTTCTTTTTCCTGCCGGAGCGCTTCTTCCACCGCGGCATGGATGCTTCTGGGGGTGGGGGCGTAATCGTACATTACCGCCGCTTCCTGACTCCACTGCAGAGGCAGGGACATGGGGGAGGCGGCATCCGTATAGACTTCCCGCACGATGATCTCGCCGCAGCGGATCTGCTCCAACACTTCTATAAGCCCCTGCAGATCCCAGAACTGCTCCATGCATTCTCTCGTTGTCTCGCGAATCAGGGGATGGTCTTTATCCCGGACCACCTGCTCCAGCATTTCCGCACTGCGCAGGCGCTGCATCCACAAAGGATGCCGCCCGGAGCCCTTAGCGCCCATCATCAGCGCCCGGCCGCAGTTGTAGCGGAAGGCCATATTGAAGACGGGCACGGACGGGAGCAGGGCGTCTAGAATGCGTCTTGAGGAAGCCGGATCGATCCGGGTGAGAAGTCCTTCCGGCATGGTCTGGTCATCGTAGGAATAGAGCAGGAAGCCGTCCTCCTCGTCCACGCTTCCCACTTCCGTGCCACGCTCTTCTCCAGCAGCCTGGGCAGCCAGGAGCGAGAGGGGCGCGTTGATCCGGCGGCCGAAGACGGAATGGATCATCAGCTGGCTGTTGCCGGACTGGTCCCTAAAATGTTCCGCCAGGATGGTCTTGTCCGAGGGCAGCGTGTCGGTGGCGGCGATCTGCCTTTTCAGATATTCTCCGGCCAGGACGGCGGCCGATTCATCAAGGCCCAGAGCGGCCAGGGCATCGTTCAGACGGCCTTCTGTGGCGGCCTGTTCCAGGCTGCGCAGTATCCGGCCGAAGTGCTCGCCGGTCTCCTTGCTCCTTCCCTTGATCTCGCCTTTCCAGAAGGGGAGTCTGGCGCCTTCTGTGTGCGTCTGGGTCACCGTCACCGTGTCCCGGCCGATATGGAGCACTTTCCAGGCAAAAGCGCCCAGAATAAACCGGTCGCCGGTCTGCGTCTCGTAGATGAATTCTTCATCCGCTTCCCCCACCTTCACGCCCGCTTCCGTGCGCACCGTATACAGCCCTTTGTCCGGGATGGTGCCGCCTGCGGAGACGGCCAGGATGCGGCTGTAGCCGTCGCCTTCCACGCGGCCGTGCAGCCGGTCATAGAGGATCCTTGGCCGGACCGGAATGTCCCGTTTGTGTTCGTAGTCGCCGGAGAGCATCCGCAGCACGGCTTCCACATCCTCTCTTGTCACGTTCCGGAAGGGCCATGCCCGGGGCAGCAGCTGCATCACGTCGTCCACTTCGTAGCCCTTGAAGGCGGCCATGGACACCAGATGCTGGGCCAGGATATCCAGACAGCCCTGCGGTGGATTCGTCTTTTCCACAAGGCCTTCTCTGGCCATCTGCGCCGTCATGCCGCAGAGTACGCTTTCCGCCGCCGTCCGGGGAAAAAGGTACATGACGCTGGTCAGGCCCGGATTGTGCCCGGCCCGGCCAAGCCGCTGCATGGTGCCGGAGACGGTGCGGGGGCAGCCGACCTGCAGCACCTGCCCGATCTCACCCACGTCGATGCCAAGCTCCATGGATGAGGTGGCGCACAGAAGCCGCAGCCGGCCTTCCCGCAGAGCCTGTTCCGTCTGGGCACGCTGTTCTTTGGAGAGGCTGCCGTGATGCACTCTGGCAAAGTCCTCGCCGCCTATTTGGTTTACATAATATGCCAATTTCTCCGCATAACGGCGGCCTTCCACGAAGGCGATCACACTGTCTGTACCCTGGCAATACTGATAGACGAGTTCCGACAGCTCCTGCCAGACAGGATCTCTGCGCCGCCTGCTGGTGTCCACGTAGGATCCGAGGATCTGCAGCCGGATCTTTTTCTCCATAGCGGGGGCGGCTACGAACACCGGTTCCGGCGCCAGATATTCTGCGGCCAGGGAAAGAGGGGCGATGGTGGCGGACAGGCCGATGCGCTGCAGCGGCGCGCCGCACAGGATATCCAGTCTGGCCAGGGAAAACATCAGGTGGGCACCGCGCTTGGTGTCGATTAAGGCGTGCAGTTCGTCGATGATAACGGCCTTGGCCGTGCACAGCATGTTCTGACCGGTCTTGGCGGTGAGCAGCAGGTAGAGAGATTCCGGCGTGGTGATCAGGATGTGAGGCGGTTTCCGGATCATCTGCCGGCGCTCTGCCGGCGTGGTATCCCCGGTACGGATCGCCACCTGAACACAAGACTCGGCATCGATGCCGGTAAGGGGCCGGTGCAGGTTCTCGCGGATATCCGCCGCCAGTGATTTAAGAGGGGAGACGTAGATCAGGTACAATTCCTGTCTAAGGGCGCCCTCGCCTGCCATTTCTTTCAGCCGGTCCAGGAAGACGAGAAAGGCCGACAGGGTTTTGCCGGTTCCGGTGGGCGCCGAGACAAGCACATGAGAGCCTGCAGCGATGGCAGGCCAGGCGGCTTCCTGTACGGGGGTGGGAGCGCCCAGGGTCTCCTGGAACCAGAGAGCGGTATTTGGGGCAAAAAGACGCAGGCAGTTGGGAAGCTGGTTGTTTGGCATGGTTTTGACACTCCTGACTTATCATGTTTTCACGGAATGCGTGGTAAGTGCTCATTCCTGATTCGTGAAAAGTAACACTAGCATTACTATAGCATGATGGGGCGTTACGTAACAATAGCTATTCTTTTCAATGTATGTTATATTAGATAGTAGCAGAGCAAGGAAGCAGAGGGAGGATAATTATGAGAATCTATGATATATCGCAGGAAGTATTCGGAAGCCGGGTGTTTCCGGGGGATCCTGCGCCGAAGATGCAGGAGGTCATGCGGATCGCGGATGGCGGAAAGTGCAATCTGTCGGCTTTTTTCATGTGTGCCCACAACGGCACTCATGTGGATGCGCCGTTTCACTTCTATGAGCAGGGGAAGGCCATAGACGAGACGGACCTTGGCCGTTATATCGGGATCGCCTATGTGGCGGAACACACCGGCGTCGTCACGGCAGGTGACGCCATCGCCATCCTGCAGAAAGCCAGGGAGACGGACCGCCGGAGCAGGAAACGGATCCTGATCAAGGGACAGGCCGTCGTTTCCCTGGAGGCTGCCAGGGTATTTGCGGAGGCGGGGATCCTGCTTTTTGGCAATGAATCGCAGACGGTAGGACCCGAGGAGGATTCGAGGGATGTGCACCTGCAGCTGCTGGGGGCGGAGGTTACGCTTCTGGAAGGCATCCGCCTGGGAGAGGTGGAGGAAGGCGTGTATTTCCTGAATGCCGCGCCGATCAACCTGGGCGGTTTGGACGGAGCGCCCTGCAGGGCGGTGCTGGTGGAGCTGGATTAAGAAGATCGGATTCGGGCACACAATACGATAGATGTCATTTTTCCCAAAAGTGCATAAAATAATACAGTGTACGAATCCTATGAGATAAGATGGGAAGGAAAGGCAGGGTAATTGTATGCAGCTGGCACTTGGACTATTGATTCCCTTTGCGGGAACGACGCTTGGTTCTGCGATGGTATTTTGGATGCGCGGCGCATTGAACCGGAAATTGGAGAAAATGCTCCTGGGATTTGCTGCCGGGGTGATGATCGCGGCTTCCGTATGGTCGCTGTTACTTCCGGCTATCGATATGGCCACGGAGCAGGGGAAGATCGCCTGGATCCCGGCATCGGTGGGATTCCTGGGCGGTATTGCATTCCTGCTCGGACTGGACAGTCTGGTGCCGCACCTGCATCTGGAGAGCCCGCAGCCGGAAGGACTGGAAGCCGATTTAAAAAAAACAACTATGCTTGTCCTGGCGGTAACATTGCACAATATACCGGAGGGTATGTCTGTGGGCGTCACTTTTGCGGGCGCGCTGCTTGGAAATACCGGTATCACCATGGCGGGTGCGTTTACACTGGCGGTGGGGATTGCCATCCAGAATTTTCCGGAGGGCGCCATCATCTCCATGCCGCTTAGAAGCGAAGGGATGAGCAGGCTGCGGGCCTTTGTCTACGGATCGCTGTCGGGCATCGTGGAGCCTGCTGCCGCGGCAGTCACCATTCTGCTGGCAGAACGGATCGTACCGGCGCTTTCCTATATGCTGGCCTTTGCCGCAGGCGCCATGATCTATGTGGTCATAGAAGAGCTGATCCCGGAATCCCAGGCGGGAGAGCACAGCAATATCGGCACGATCGGAGCGGCGGCGGGATTCGTGCTGATGATGATACTGGATGTGGCTTTGGGATAAAAGAGCAGGACACAGACTCGCCTGGCGAAAGCCGGGTGAGTTTTTTTCATGGGAAAAGGGCAGGGAGACGGACTGCCGGGACGATGCTTTCGCGGGACTCCGGAAAAGATGATGCAACTTTGATGCAAAAATGATACAAGTTGGATGTGTTTATCCTGTAAAATCAAGAAAAAGAAGCAAGCTGTGATCCGTGTCGGGAATAGAGGGTAAGAAACCGGCGCAGCATGGACGGCAGGACACGAAAGAGGGGGTATTCACATGGAGAACAAAGAAGGTATGGAAGCGGGCAGAAAGCGGAAGGGACTGGCGGCAGGGTTAGCGGTATTTATGGTGGCAGCCGCTGTCTGCGCAGGGTGGATGCTCTTCCGGAAGCTCACGCCCAAAGGCTATGAGGATTACACGGTGCAGAAGGAGCAGCATTACATAGAATATTCGGATGAGTATGATTATGGGGAGGTACTGACGGTGGAGTATCCTGTCCTTGACGGGATCGAGGAGACCGTACAGGAGGAGATCAACAGGCAGCTGTATGAGACTGCCATGGACCGGGTAAATTACTGGCATCTGTATCCGAATGAGGACGTGAAAGCATTTCAGGAGGAGCATTTTTCGATCTTTTGCAGTGATGTGACCGCTGATGTGACGTATCACAGCCAGTACCTGGTGAGTGTGGATTTCTATGAGATCTATTCGGCCGGGAACCCTATCTGGAATACCAATATTACGGAGCGGGGACTGACGGCGGATCTGCTGACGGGAGAAGTATACGGGTTGTCGGATATTCTGGAGATCAACAGGGACTTTGTGAAGCTGTGGGACAAGTGCAGTACAGAGAGTACCAAAGAGGAGGGATGGGATGAGGAATCGATTGATCTGGTGCTTTCGTGGTTCCTGCAGGAAGATGAGGAACTGGTGGACTATGAGAGCCGTCCTTTCTTCTACGTGACAGAGGACGGGAAGTTTGCGGTCGGTCTCAGCCTGGATCCGGTGCTGTATGCGGCCATCACCTATGAGCCGACCAGCAGGATCCTGTGTACGGTCATCGAGCCGGAGGATCTTGCACCTTACCGGAAAGAAAGCGGATTCTGGGACAGATACGAGGAATCCCGGCCGGCGGGCGAGGTGCGGGAATGTGAGGATAAGCAGAGAAATATCTGGCTGGGGGAAGGAGCAAGCGTATGGGACTGGGAATATTAGAAGGAGCGGGCGGCAGACGGTTAAGGCAGTGTGCGGCCCGTATGACAATGCTTTGCCTGCTTGCAGGAGTCATGCTGCCGGTGGAGCCTGTGCGGGCAAGGGAGTCTGACGGGGAAGAGTACCCGCTGCTTTATGGCACATGGGACGGGTCAGGCGATGACGTCCTGGAACTGCAGGAAGCAGGAGATACCTACAGGGTCCTTCCCGGCGACAGCCTCTGGAATATCTCCGAGAAGCTGTGGGGAGACGGCCGGTGGTATGGGGAACTGATCCGGGCCAATCAGGAGGTGAGTGGGCACCCGGATCTTATCTATCCGGGAACGGAACTGCAGACAGGCCGCAGCGGTCATATCGTCAGAAAAGAGGCGAAATACGGCGGTATGCAGATGGGAAGCTGTTCTTTTGATACTCCCGGCGGCTGGACGGTGGGGACGATCTCATCCGGGGCGGCATCCGCTAACCTCGTGCTGTCCGGAGACGGCGCCGAGACGATCGCCTGCCTGGTACAGGATAAGAAAGAGGACACCGTCCTGACCGTACAGGACTGGGAATCGTGCATGGAGAAGATCAGGGATCATGCGGACAGGAACTATCCGGGAACCGTTTCCCGGCTGTCCTTCGAGCATTATCGGATGAATGGGGGAGAAGAAGTATATCTGTATTCTTTTCTCTGGAAGCTGACAGCGCCGGAGACGGAACAGGAACTGCATATTCCCCTGTGTATGGGAATGAAGCTGACAAAAAATATGCAGGCGGAATTTCTGGGCTTTGCGGGAAGCTATGACATTCACGGCGGCATCCGCTATGTGACGGCCAGCTTCCGGGAAGACGAGGACTATGACCCGCAGCGGTCTTCCGTCAACGACTCCAATATGGCGATCCTTCCGCAAACGCAGTGGGAGATGGAGGGCATGTACGATCCTTTTGCCTGGGCGGAAGCGTTTTTTACGGCGCTGACAGATAAGGCATCCGGAGCGCAGCCGGAACCGGAGAGCCTGCAGGAAGGGATGATCGGTCAGATCAGCAGGCCGGGAGAAAGACGGTAGGAGCCGGCAGAGGTCGTATCATTGCCATCGGATTCCAGGACGTTACAGATGGTGTTTTTCTATTAGGCATTCATGTTTGCGCGTTTTCTTGTTATAGTTGATTCCCACTAAGAGGATATCGCCGCCAAATCCTTCCAGTGCCTGGATATACTTCCTGTTTTTGATCTGTGCGATCGCACCTTCGGCCGAGTGGTTCCACTTCAGCTCGATCAGCATGGCAGGTTTGTCAGAGCGGCGTCTGGGCAGAAAGAGGATATCCGCGTAACCGTTTCCGGAGGGCAACTCCTGAATGGTGGTATAATCATCGATGCGGGTGATATAAGACAGAAGAATGACACTGCGCAGTGCCTGCTCATTGTTATAAAAATCAGATGAAATGGCGGCGCTGTGCGCTTCTTCGATCATGCTGGCAACGGTATCTCCATCCATCCGCAGTGTGGCACAAAGAAGCCTGTCAGAAACCTGAATGGCCTTGATCAGTTCGGGGCGATTGCCGTTTTTCAAGGCGCGGATAAATTCATTGCGCACCTCTTCATTGGGAACAAACACGGAGGAGGTGCGCTCGTCATAGGCGAGGTAGCCCAGATGAACGAGGAGCGTCAGGATATCATCCCTGCTTTTGCATGAGGTCATATCGTTCTGGAAGGAGCCTGTATCGATCTGGCAGGTATCGCCGGCAAGCAGGGAAATAACAGACTGTTTGAGTCCGTCGATATCAAGGTCAATATATACCTGCAGCGCTTCATAGGTCTCGGTACTGGTCCAGAAGCTTCTGAATTCCTCTTCCAGCATGGCGTCAACAATGGATTTGGGGTTGTAGATATGGTTGGCGCGTAGAAAACGATAGCCGTCATACCAACGTCTGGCCTCCGAAAATTTCATGTCATATCGCTTGCAGAGTGTCTGCACTTCCTGTCTGGTAAAACCAACATATTTCGCGAGTCTGCCAGGGGATGTCATGGAAAATTCGTCGAAAATGTTCAGTGCGGAATGGGTGCCGTATTTTTTCACAGGCAGGATTCCCGTCATATAGGCTAACTTTACGTAAGTCCTGTCTTTGAACAGGTCTCTCAAAAAATCCAGATAGGCTTTATGTGCATCGGTATCAGCGGGGGCTTCTCTGAAGATACAGTCCCATTCGTCAAGGATAAAGATAAAGCCGCGGTCCGGCTGTGTGTCCTTTTGATAAAGCCGGGACAGGACACTGGAGAGAGAGGTATCATCTGGAGAGATCAGGGAATGGTATTCCTCACGCAGTTCGCTGATGACAGCCTGCTCTATGTGAGCTGTCAGCAGACCGATCTCGCCGGCGCTTCTCAGAAGCTGCTGTATATTTAAGAAGATAACGTGATAACGGTTCAGGTGTTGCCCGAAAGAATCGTCGGCTGCGATCTCCAGATCCTCAAATAAGGAACGGGAACTGCAGCTGCAGTCATAGTAGGCGCAGAGCATCTCGGCCGCCATGGATTTGCCAAAACGCCGGGGACGGCTGACGCACAGAAAACGCTTGCGTTTACCGAGTCTGCTGTTGGCAAAGGCGATCAGTCCGCTCTTATCCACGTAGATGTCATCATGAACGGATATCTGGAATGCTTCATTGCCGGGATTTAGATAGATGCCCATAGGTCAGCCTGCCTCCTTGTTGTTTGACGTATGATCTCATTTTAACATGCAGGACTTATGATGACAAGCAGGCTGTCATTTGTTATACTGATGGCAGGTAACAGTTCAGCCTTCGGCTTTCCTGTTACGGAATCTGCCCATTCCAAGTCGCCTTCGGCGAGGGGCAGATTCCCCTGGCCCAATTTACTTATTTTCACGGACTTTGCAGCAAGTGCAAAGTCCTGGGCTGAACTGTTACGAAGGCAGCATCTTTTATCCGGAAATGATCCGGAGGAAAATCAGGAGGAAGATTACTATGTTACAGTATTTTGAGGAGAAGGAAGGCAGTCTGCTTTTCAGGGAAAACGGGGAGACCGTGATGGTGACGCCATGGGGTGCGAACAGCTTACGGGTGCGGGCGGCTTTCCTGGGGGAGATCGAAGAAGGCAGTGTTGCACTGCTTGAGATGCCGGAGGATGGCCGGACGACGGATCCCGGGAACGGAGACGCGCAGAGCGCAGGCAGCATCGTGATAGAGGCACAGAAAGCTTCCATCACCAACGGGAAGATCCGGGCGGAGCTTATCGTGAATCCCTGGGGGAAAGCGCTGCAGATGACTTTCTACAACCAGAAGGGAGAGGTGCTGCTGCAGGAGATTCCCAACGGCGGCGCACTGCAGAAGAAGGCGAGGCATTTCAGGCCCCTGTCCGGCGGCAGCTATCATCTGAAGGCCAGTTTCGTATCCGATCCGGAAGAGAAGATTTACGGCATGGGGCAGTACCAGCAGGAGACATTTGACTTAAAGGGCTGTAATCTGGAACTGGCCCACAGAAATTCCCAGGCCAGTGTGCCCTTCTATCTGTCCAGTCTGGGGTATGGTTTCTTATGGCATAATGCGGCCATCGGCGAGGTACATTTCGGCAGCAACACCACGGAATGGATCGCGGAGGACACGAGACAGCTGGATTACTGGATCACCGCGGGAGATACGCCGGCACAGATCGAGGAGGCGTATACGGCGGCAACGGGCAGAGCACCGATGATGCCGGAGTACGGACTGGGGTTCTGGCAGTGTAAGCTTCGCTACTACAATCAGGAGCAGGTGCTGCAGATCGCCAGAGAGTATAAGAAGCGGGGCATTCTCGTGGATGTGCTGGTGATCGATTATTATCACTGGCCGCGGTGCGGTGACTGGCGCTTCGACGAGGAGTATTTCCCGGATCCGGCGGCTATGATCAGGGAGATCCAGGATATGGGCATCAAAGTGATGGTATCCATCTGGCCGCAGGTAGACTGGCGCAGTGAGAATTATGAGGAGATGAAGCAGCAGGGACTGTTAGTAAAGAGCAATTCCGGTGTGGACGTGCAGATGATCTTCCACGGCAACAATGTCTTCATGGATCCCACCAATCCGCGCACAAGGGACTATGTGTGGGAGAAATGCCGGAAGAACTATGCCGACCTGGGGATCCGCACTTTCTGGCTGGATGAGGCGGAGCCGGAATTTACCACCTATGATTTTGCGGATTACCGGTATCATGCCGGTTCCGTGGCGCAGACCGGCAATATTTATCCGAGGGAGTATGCGCGTCTTTTCTATGAGGGACAGAAGGCGGACGGGCAGGAGGATATCGTGAATCTGATCCGCTGCGCCTGGGTAGGCAGTCAGAAGTATGGCGCCCTGGTCTGGTCCGGAGATATTATGTCAACCTATGAGGATTTCCGTAAACAGATCTGTGCCGGCATTCATATGGGACTGTGCGGGATTCCCTGGTGGACAACGGATATCGGCGGCTTCCACGGCGGCAACATTCATGACGAGGGATTTAAGGAGCTGCTGATCCGCTGGTTCCAGTTCGGCGCTTTCTGTCCGGTCATGCGCATACACGGCTGCCGTCAGCCCGGCGAGGAGATCATCAACAAGGCAGGCGAAGTGCGTGAGTGGACGGGAGCGGAGAATGAGGTCTGGAGCTACGGGGAAGAGAACTATGAGATCATGGTGAAGTTCATCCGGATCCGGGAGATGATGCGGGATTATACGAGAAGCGTCATGCGCGCGGCCCATGAAAGCGGGGCGCCGGTGATGCGGGCCATGTTCTATGAATTTCCGGAGGATCCGGTTTGCTGGGATATTAAGGATGCGTACATGTTCGGTCCGGATATCCTGGTGGCGCCCATCTGCCATGAAAAGGCGGTAAGCCGCAGCGTCTACCTGCCGGCGGGAACGGATTTCGTACATGCGGGAACAGGCGAGAGGTATGAGGGCGGAAAGTGGTATGACGTGGCGGCGGATATCCATACCATACCAGTCTTTCTGCGGGAAGGCCGGCAGGAGTACCTGATCGGGAAGGTATGATGGCCCGGCACACGGCGTAAAGATCTGCCGGATCGGCTGATAAGTCGAACTGTTTCTGTACATTTCCCTGATTTTGTGCTATCTTAGAGATGTGTAAAATCTTAGCGAAATCTTAGCATCGGGGGAATGCGGAATGAGTTTATTATCTAAGGTAGGTATTTTTATCGGCATCATTCTGATCTCGAACTATCTGGTCAGCCTGGTCTTCAGGTACATAGCGCAGAAGACGAAGGCGGTCCATCTGCGGTTTACGAAAAGCGCGATCAATGTGATCATCGATGTGATCGCCTTCTACAGTCTGGCACAGCAGTTCGAGATGACGAAGGATATCAGTAAGGTGCTGCTGCAGAGCGGTTCCCTGATCCTGGCGATTGCCACTTTTGCGGCGCAGCAGGCTTTAGGGAACGTGATCAGCGGCATTTCCCTGTCCGTGTCGAAGCCCTATAACGTGGATGAGAAGATCCGGGTGATCCAGGGCGGGACCGTGATCGCGGAGGGGCTGGTCAAGGACGTCACGCTGCGGCATACGCTGATCTATCAGTTTAACGGAGAGACCTGTATCGTGCCCAATTCCGTAATGGACTCGGCGGTGGTCATCAACACGAATTTTACGGAGAATATCGGTAACTATGTGGAGATCGAGATCGGGTACGGGGCGGATCTGGAGAAGGCCATCGAGATCATGCGCCGGATCTGTGTGGAACATGAGCTGACGCTGAATACGGAGGCCAATGCCGTTACCGCCAGTGGGTATACGGCAAACGGCGTGATCCTGAAGACCATTATCTGGACGCAGAACTTAAACGACAGTTTCCGTGCCTGCAGCGATATCAGGATCGCACTGGTCAGGGAGTTTGGAAAGTGCGGGATAGAGATACCTTATCAGACGGTGACGATCTCCAATTACGAACCGGCTAAGGAGGAGAGCGCCGGAGCATAGAAGCAGAGAGACTTAAGAGGCGGAACGGAGCGAGACGGAACATGAAGGAAAAGAACGACTTGACGCAGGGAAGCGTGGCAAAGAACCTGGTGTTTTTTGCCATGCCTTACCTGCTGTCCAGTTTTATGCAGACTTTTTACGGGATGGCCGATCTGTTCGTGGTAGGACTCTACAACGGGTCGGAGACTACCACGGCGGTATCCATCGGCAGTCAGGTGATGCATATGCTGACGGTCATCATTATGGGATTTGTCATGGGAACCACGGTGCGGATCGGGCAGTGTGTGGGAGCCAGGGACGGGAAGGCAGCGGCGAGGACGGTGGGAACCTCGGCCCTGTTTTTTTCTGTGCTTGCGGCGGCGGTGACGGCTGCGCTCTTACTTTGCACGAATCCGATCGTCAAAGTTATGTTAACCCCTAAGGAGGCGGTGGCGGAGACGGGGCTTTATCTGACGATCTGCTTTGCGGGGGTTCCTTTTATCATGGCTTACAATGTGATCAGCGGTATTTTCCGCGGTGCGGGGGATTCCAGAAGCCCCATGTATTTCGTGGCTGTGGCCTGCGTGACGAACATCGCGTTGGACTTCGTGCTGATCGGCGTCTGTGGTCTGGGGGCGGCGGGAGCGGCGCTTGGCACGGTCTGCGGACAGGCGGTGAGCGTGGCGGCGGCCTTGCTTGTGATCCGCAGACGCAACCTGGGTTTTGCCGTGAGCAGGCAGGATTTTCGCATGGACAGGGAGGTGACCGGTAAGATCCTGAAAGTAGGGACGCCGGTTGCCATGCAGGACGGGCTGATCCAGATCGCGTTTATCGTGATCACGGTGATCGCCAACAGCAGAGGCCTGATCGTCTCGGCAGCGGTGGGGATCGTGGAGAAGCTGATCGGCTTCCTGTTTCTGGTGCCTTCCGCCTTTCTGTCGGCCCTCTCCACCATCACTGCCCAGAACATGGGAGCGGACCGGGCGGACCGGGCCAGAAGGAGCCTGTACTACAGCCTGGCGATCACGGTGGGATGGGGACTTTGCTGCGCGCTGTACAGCCAGTTTCTGCCGCATACGCTGGTGGGTATCTTTACGCGGGATACGGCCGTGCTGACGGCGGGATGCGATTATCTGCGTTCCTATGCCTTTGACTGTGTGTTCGCGGCGGTGCATTTCTGTTTCAGCGGGTATTTCTGCGGCGATCAGAAGTCCATGGTCTCTTTTATCCACAATATCACGGCCATTATCCTGGTGCGCATCCCGGGCGCCTGGCTGGCCAGCAGGATGTTTCCGGAATCCCTGTACCCGATGGGGTGGGCAGCGCCGCTTGGGTCGCTGCTGTCGGCGGTGATCTGCGTGGGCTTCTATTGGTATTATGCGCGGTCTGACCGCTCATAGTAACAAACAGGAAACGAAATTTCTAATGTCGTTAACTATAGAATAACGAAATTACAAAATTACGTCAGTCACAGACTGGACGCAGGAAACAATTTCGGGTATAATACCTTATAACAGGATGATTCAGGAGGCGTACATAATGAAAACAATCAAAGGCAGGCTGCTGGCCACGGTTTCGGCGGCAGCATTTATCGTTCTTTTTGTTGGTTCGGCAGCAGGCGCGGCGGTTGCCGGTAAGGCGGGCATGGGCAGTGCGGTCGTGGCAGGGCTTCTGGTCGGCGTAGTGGGTACGGCGGCGATCGATCTGGCGGTGGCTTCGGTCCTTGGCAGGGTTTTGGATCCGATCGCGGAATTGAAGCAGTTTGCGGCCGGAGATTTCAGCGAGCAGGGGCAGACAGCAGGCAAAAGCGGTGTGTCAGACGGCTTTCGGGATGAGTCGGAAGAAGTAACGCAGGCAGCCAGGACCATCAGACAAAGGATGCGGGAGACCATCAGGGGAACCAGCGGAGAAGCGGCCAATATCGCAGACACGGCATCCGCGGCGTACAGCGAGATGGCGGATCTGAACAATAAGATCGACGAGATGGATCAGGTGATGGACGGCCTTACAGGCAAGGTGCAGGAGGCGGCGGAGGTGACGCAGAGTATCAGCGATGCCAGTGGCGAGATCGGCACGGTGGTGGATGACGTCTCATGCAAGGCGGCCGAGTCGGCAGATGCTTCCCGGGATATCAATATCCGGGCGGACAAGCTTTATCAGAGTACGGTAGAATCCCAGAAGCAGGCGACTGTGGTCTATCATAATGCATCCGGAGAGTTAGAGCGTGCCCTTAAGGAAGTGGAGAAGATCGAGGTCATCAAGAACCTGTCCAGAGAGATCGGAGAGATCGCGGGCAAGACCAATCTGATCGCCCTGAATGCGGCTATCGAGGCGGCCAGGGCGGGAGATGCCGGCAGAGGGTTTACGGTGGTGTCCGAGGAGGTCCGGAATCTGGCGGAGAGCTCTCAGGTCACAGTAGAAAAGATCCAGAAGGTGATCGGTGAAGTGGTGGATTCCGTTATGGATCTGAAGGATAGTTCCGGTAAGCTGTTGGAATTTGTCAGCGATCAGGTGATGAGTGACTACAGTACGATGGTGAGTACGGCGGAGCAGTACCAGAAGGATGCATTCTTTTTCGATGGTATAGCTACAGATTTGGGGGCGACCGCAGAAGAGATGGGGGCATCGATTCAGGAAATGCTGGCTTCCCTGCAGACGGTCTCTTCCTTAAACAACGTGATCGTGGAGGAAGTCAGTCATGTGGCCGGCGCGATGCAGAATACCAATGTAAGCTCCGAGGAGATCCTGCGCAAGATGGCGGTCATGGAGCGGAGCAGCCGCTCTCTGCAGGAGATCACGGCTGCCTTCCGGGTATAATGGTATACTTAGGAAGTATGCGGTTGAATGCAGTTTTTGCATAAGGGCTGGAGCACGAGGAGAGTGACGGCGTGCAGTCTTAGTCCCGGATATGCTTTCGCAGGCAGTAGAGGGCCAGTACATTGGGCAGGACCATCATGGCATTGATCAGGTCGGTGCTCTCCCAGACGAGACGCATGGGAATGATGGCGCCGAAGTAGATCATCAGAATATAACCCAGTTTATAGAGCGGAATACCTTTCTTTCCCATAAGGTATTCCGTTGCTTTTTCCCCAAAATAAGACCAGCCGATCAGTGTGGTAACGGCGAAGGCGGCTAAGGAGATGGTCAGGAAAGCGTCTCCCACATAGGGCAGATGTCGGAAGGCGGCGGCTGTCAGGCCGGTTTCCGGCACGCCGGCGACGGAGGCCGGGTCGTAGAGCATGTTGGCCACGATGACGATGCCGGTGATCAGACACATGACGACCGTGTCCCAGAAAACGGCAGTCATGGAGACGTAGGCCTGGATGCGGGGCTCGGATACATGGGAGGCAGCGGCTGCGATGGCGGAGGTGCCGATTCCGGCTTCGTTGGTAAAAAGCCCTCTGGCGATGCCGTAGCGCAGGGCATGCTGGAGGGCGGCGCCTGTCATGCCGCCGGCTGCGGCGCCGAAGGAGAAGGCGTCCTTTACGATCAGCAGGCAGGCGGAGAGCAGCACATCGTGATAGAGCAGCATCAGCAGCAGACAGCCGAAGAGGTAGACAAAGCTGATGGCCGGCACCATGCGCTCACAGATGTTGGCGATGCTTTTTACGCCGCCCAGGATCACGGTGCCGGTGAGGAAGGCGAGGACGATCCCCACCAGATGAGGCGACAGGCGGAAGGTAGCCTGGGCCGCCTGGGTGACAGAGTTGGCCTGGGTGGTGCAGCCGACGCCGAAGGCGGCGACTAACGTACAGGCGGCATAGACACCGCCCAGATATTTGTTATGTAAACCATTTTTCAGCACATACATGGGGCCGCCCACATAGTCGCCGGCGGCATTGCGGCTGCGGAAGAGAACGCTTAAGTAGCATTCGCCGTAGGCGGTGGCCATGCCCAGGATACCGGTGATCCAGCACCAGAAGATGGCGCCCGGGCCGCCCAGCGCCACGGCGGTGGAGACGCCGATGATATTGCCGGTGCCCAGGGTGGCGGCCAGGGTGGTGGCCAGGGCGGAGAAGGGCGACAGGTTCTGTCCGGTGTTGTCCGCTTTGCCAAGCGACAGCTTCAGCGCGTAGAGAAGATTGCGCTGCGGAAAATGCAGTTTCAGGGTGAAATAGATATGGGTTCCCATCAGAAGCGTCAGGAGGGGAAGGCCCCAGATTAAGTCGTTGAGTCGTTCCAGAAGAGCCATAGGCGGTATGCATTCCTTATCGGGTGGCTTTCGTCCGGCGGCCTGGGCACCGGCGTAAGCCTTTTCACTTTATTATATCGATCAGGGGAAGTAAAAAGAACCGAAATGTGGTACACTTATAAGAAAAGCGGCATGGATGACCATGCGTTCCGCCGGGCGGCAGGTTGTATAGGATGAGGTTTTACTAAAAAGCAGGAGGTTTTATATGGAAGAACGGGCATATCAGTGGGCGCAGGCGCTGTGTTCCTGCGCGGGTGAGGATACGGATTTTCTGCGCGGGTTCTGGGAGGCGCTTTTGCAGTCGGAAGGGGTTTGGCGGGAGTTCGTGTATTATCTGGAGCATGAGACCTTTCTGTGCGACTATAAGGTGGCCGGTTACAGCGTGGTGGATATCATGGTGTGGCAGATCGATCATTTCAAGGCAAACCTGGATTTCAGTCACAGCGGAACGGCTTATGCGGGCGGACAAAACGGAGACCGGATGCTGCTGATGGCTTTCGATACCATGTTGAAAATGGAACGGGAACCGGAACGGTACGCAGCGCTTATGCGCAGCGAGACGGGGACGGATTATCCGGATAAATATTAGAATAAGAAGAGCTTTCGAAAGGAATATAAGATACCAATGAACAAAGAAGACATCAGGATCAAAAACGTGATTGTACATATCATGGATTCTACCATCGGTATGCCGGTGCTGTCGGATACGCAGTTGGAATACGGCTCCGAGATCGCGGAGTTTCTCAAAGAGCATATTGCCAGGATCAGTTCCGGGGACGACGCCAAGGAGTGCCGGTTCTACAAGGAAGAGTCGGAGATCTACCAGATGCTGAATGCCTATTCGGATGAAGATTTCGTGGCGGTCAGCAAGGACATGGCGGGGCTTCTGTATGAGATCATGGGCAGCAATATCGATATTCCGCCGGCGGATCTGATGGTGGTCCGCTTCCGGGAGGGGGAGGAAGAATACCTGGCGCTTCTGAAGATGAATTATAAGGCGTTCTACACCCACCGGACGATGGCGGCGGAGGATGGGGACGGCAACCGCAACGAGATCATACGGCACAAGTCCATCCTGCCCTCGGAGAGCCAGCGGCTGACGGAAGCGGCGATCATCCGCCTAAGCGATCTGTCTTTGCAGGTGATCGAGAGGAAATATGAGGTGAACGGAGAGAAGACGAATTATTTCTCCTTCCTGTTTCTGAAATGCAGCGCCCATATGTCCCATAAATCGAAGCTGTCCATCGTCAGCCGGGCGGTGGAGAGCGTGCAGAAGGAGGGTTTCGACGAGACGGAGCGCTTCGAGAAGCAGATGCGCGCCAAGAGCATCATTCAGGAGGAGATCGAGGAGAAGGGCGGTTTCGTGGTGGAGGAGCTGGCGGACAGAATATTTGAGGAAGAACCGGAATTAAAAGTGGCTTTTCAGGATAAGATGGAAAAGTACGATATGGTGAAGGAAGAAATACAGCCTCAGAGTGAGAATACGGTGCGCAAATACCAGAGCCAGCATCTGTATACGGATACCGGGATCGAGATCAAGATTCCCATGGAGCAGTATAAGAACCCGCACAGCGTGGAGTTTATCACCAATCCGGACGGGACGATCTCGGTGCTGATCAAGAACATAGAGCATCTGGAAGCAAAATTTTAAGGAATGCAGAATAATAAGCGGGGTAGAGGCTTATGGGAACGGTTTTGGAGTATTTGAAGGAGTATGGGGACTATACGTTGGCGGAGAAACCATTCAGTGAGGTGGACAGTCTGATCCTCAGCCAGTTCTCCTATCTGAAATTTGATGAGGTACTGTCCGGGGAGCAGGAGTCTGTGGAGATGTCGGCGGACTGGCCAGGACAGTGTGCCGGCAGCACAGATGTGGTGACAGCGGCGTGCACGGCAGTCAGCCTGGAGGAGATATTCCGGCATGAGAAGTATGATTCCCTGTATGGGGATGAGCGGTACCGCCGGGATAATACGGCGCTGTTTCTGGGCATGTATGGCAGCAGGCGGTTTCATGACACGAGAATAACGAATTATGTAAACCAAATTGATCTGGATACGGAGATGCAGTTTTCGGCGGTGACGATCCTGCTGCCGGACGGCATGGTCTATGTGGCCTTCCGGGGGACGGACGAGACGATCGTGGGCTGGAAGGAGGATCTGAATCTGGCATTCTCCGAGCCGGTGCCGGGACAGCGTATGAGCGTGGAGTATCTGAACCGCGCGGCAGAGACGTTTGCCGGGGATTTCTGTGTGGGCGGGCATTCCAAGGGTGGTAATCTGGCCGTCTATGCTTCGATGAACTGCAGGCAGGAGGTACGGCAGCGCATTGTAACGATCTACGATCACGACGGCCCGGGTTTTCGGCCGGAGGTGAAGGCGCAGGGGGCGTACGATCAGATCGCGGACAGGATACGCAAGACGGTTCCCCGTTCTTCTCTGGTGGGAATGCTTCTGTATTCGGAGGGGGAATATGAGGTGGTGGAGAGCAAGACCATCGGACTGGCCCAGCACAACCCTTATACCTGGCTGGTCAGGGAAGACGCTTTCTGGATCGTGCAGGATATCCGCACGGGACGGAAGTTCATGGACGAGGCGCTGAATCAGTGGATCCTCTCTCTGTCTCAGGATAAGATGCACACTTTCGTGGATACCTTCTATCAGGTGATCCTGGCGTCGGAGGCCGACAATCTGATCGACTTTACGGCCAACTGGATGAAAAGTCTGCGAGGTATCCGGATGGCCTTAAAGGAGATCGAGCCGGAGACGGAGCAGGTGATCTGGCAGATCCTGCGGGCGCTCTTCGATATCATTTCCGCGAATATGAAGGAACGGTTCCGCAGCAGGAACGAGACAGAGCGGGAGAAGCTGGAAGAAGGGATCAGACAGTTGGAGCAGGCTTTCCGGAAGCAGTCCTGATGGGGTGAATGGCGTGCTTATCGGAATCAGTGCGGAATTGTGACGGAATCTGTCTCGACGAAATATTGTAACAGTCTGTCTCCGGTGCCGTCCGGAAGGCGTTCCGGATGCCACTGCACGGCGATGACGGGCAGGGCGATATGCTGGATCCCCTCGATGATATTGTCAGCGGCGCGGCAGACGGGGAGCAGATTCTTTCCCAGGCTGTCTATGGCCTGATGATGGGCGGAGTTGACAGGAGCGCTTAGTCCGTATAGCTGATAGAAGAAATCGGTGCGGGTCAGGCCGCTGTGGTAGACCTGGTGTCTTTGGTCTGCGCCGTTCCACTGATGATTTGCGGCGGTGAGGATATGCTGGGTGATGGTGCCGCCGAAAGCTACGTTGATCACCTGCATCCCTTTACAGATGCCGAGGACGGGCTTGCCCTGCTGCAGAAAGGACTCGAGCGCCTGCATCTGCAGAATATCCAGTTCGGTGTCGATATTGCGGGAGCCGCGGTTTTGTTGTCCGAAGAAAGCAGGGGTGATGTCGCCGCCGCCGGGCAGCAGCAGATGGGAAGCGGCAGCAGCCGTTTCCGGATCCAGGGTGGTGAAGCAGGAAAGTTTCAGTCTGCGGAGCGCATTTTCATAGTTTATGGTATCCCGGCTGCGGCCGAGTATGGCGATGTTTTTGTCTGTATCGGTATCGGAAAGAGTCATGGTCTTCTCCTGGAGTGATCACATTACTATAGTATATGTTGTTTTTTCATAAAATTGAAAATAGCAGTTGCTTTCTTATGTACTATATCATATAATTTAGATATAGCTAAAATATTTTAATATATTTTTGAAATTTGGGTCAGACGGATCAAAGCCCTTAAGAAAGGAACGGGTAACAGACATGGCAAAATTATTTATCAATGAGAGGAACAGGAAGGGGCATATCAACCCGGAGATCTATGGACATTTCTCGGAGCATTTGGGAAGGTGTATCTACGAGGGACTGTATGTGGGAGAAGATTCCGACATTCCCAATGTGAACGGAATGCGCACGGATGTGGTGGAAGCCTTGAAGGAGATGAAGATCCCGGTACTGCGCTGGCCGGGCGGCTGTTTTGCGGATGAGTATCACTGGAAGGATGGTATCGGGCCGAAGGAGGACCGCAAGAAGATGATCAACACCCACTGGGGCGGTGTGGTGGAAGACAACAGTTTCGGAACCCATGAGTTTTTCGAGCTGTGTGAGCAGCTGGGCTGCAAGACCTATGTGAACGGTAATGTGGGCAGCGGCACGGTGCAGGAGATGAGCGAATGGGTGGAGTATATAACCTTCGACGGGGTATCTCCGATGGCCGATCTGCGGAAGAAGAACGGACATGAGAAGCCCTGGAAGATCGATTATTTCGGAGTGGGCAATGAGAACTGGGGTTGCGGCGGCAACATGACGCCGGAGTACTATGCGAACCTGTATAGAAGATACCAGACTTATGTGAGACAGTACCATAAGGATGCGCCGATCAGGAAGGTGTGCGGCGGTTCGAATGTGGCGGACTACTCCTGGACGGAAAATGTGCTTAAGACTTGCTTCGCGAAACCGCAGCCGGGCGGGAATATGAGTAAGAAGGGCTTTATGGACGGTCTCTCCCTGCATTATTATGTGCATCCGGGCGGATGGGAGGACAAGGGCAGCGCCACAGAGTTTGACGATAAGACCTGGTATAAGACCATGGCCAAGGCGGCCTATATCGAGGAGCTGATCGAACGTCACGGTGCGATCATGGATCAGTATGATCCGGAGAAGCGGATCGGCATGATCATCGATGAGTGGGGCTGCTGGTTCGAGGTGGAGCCGGGGACGAATCCGGGCTTTTTGTATCAGCAGAATACGATGCGGGACGCATTGGTGGCAGGGGTATCGCTGAACATCTTCAATAAGCACTGTGACCGCGTGAAGATGACCTGCATCGCGCAGATGGTGAATGTACTGCAGTCCGTGATCCTGACGGAAGGGCCGAAGATGCTGCTGACGCCTACCTACCATGTGTTCCATATGTATAAGCATCATCAGGATGCGGAACTGGTGGACAGCTATATCGAAGGCAATAAGACCATCGGTATGGAGGAGGAATATCAGGTGCCTCTCCTGAGCGAGTCTGTATCAGTGGATGCCGAAGGGTATGTGAATGTGACGTTAAGCAACCTGTCCGTGACGGAGGATGCGCCGGTGGAGATGGCATTTGCGCAGCTTACTCCGAAGCAGGTGACGGCTGCGATCCTGCGGGAAGAGATGCATGCTTACAATACCTTCGAGGAGCCGGAGAAGGTGAAGGAAGAAGTATTTGACGCATTTGAGATCAGGGATGGAAAGATCTGCTTTACGGCGCCCGCCTGCAGCGTGATCAGTTTCCGTATTCAGTAGCACAGATTCGAATGTGTTAACCATAGTAAGAGAGAAAGAGGCGTGGATCAGAGATGGAAACAGGGACAAGGCGTCACTGTCGCAAGTGTCTTACAAGGGATATGGATCAGAAGACCTATTTTGAGAATCTGCACACGTACATCCGCAATCTGGATGAAGAACTTAAGGTTGAGGAGCCGCTTTATGAGGAGCGGCTTTCTCTGTGTCAGGACTGCGACCTGCTTGCGGACGGCATGTGCAGAGCCTGTGGCTGCTATGTGGAGCTGCGTGCGGTGATGAAGAAGAACAGCTGCCCTTATGACAAGTGGCTTTCAAAATAAACGTTAATCATGAACAGCCTTTTATAGTAACTGTACCGGTCCGGAAATAACTTCCCGGGCTACATACAGCATACTGTCGATCCTGGACTGCATCATCCATTTTACCAGGGTCAGTGCTCCCCGCTCGATCTCGATACAGGTGATGCAGCGGGGATGCACACAGCTTCCCGTATTATAATAAAAGGAAGGTTCCTGCGGCAGTACGGGTCTATGGGTATGGCCTGTGATCAGGATGTGTTGATGCTCCTCGGCCCAGCTGCGCAGGTTTTCCTCGCATCTTTCCTTGACTTCGTAATTCTTGGCGGCGCTGGTGGGATCCAAGAAGCCCAGATTTTCAAGCGGACTCCAGAAGTAGCGTACTAAGAACCGGGCAAACGGCCAGAGCGTGGAATTGAGCAGACTGGCCTGATGGCCGTGGGTCAGGTAGAGGGATTTTTCCGGTAAAGTATCGGAGCGCAGTATGACGGCTTCCAGGAAGGCCGGGTTCTTCCTGCGGACAATGTTGTGGTTGCCGTAGAGAAGATACAGCCGTCCCTTTTCTTCAAACCGGGCAAACATGCAGTAGACATCGTCGTGGATCTCGGTGATATTGCGCAGCTTCCGGTTCTCCCATAATTCTTCTCCGTCTCCCAGTTCGATATAAGAGAAACCATTCCGATAGTAATGCTCGAGCGCGGCATAATAGAGATGCTGGTTCTTCAGAAAGTTGTCAGAAGAAGTACCGACTCCTCTGTGACAGTCGCTGATGAGAACGTACCGGGAGCATTTGTTGAGGGGCAGTGTGGGCGCCTGGGCAAAAGCATGGTCTAAGCGGCTTGTGATGCTCATGGATTGTCACCTCTCCGGAGGCGATGCGGGCGGCATCTGCGGCAGCATTTCGGACGACGGCAGCCGCTTTTTCTATGGCAGCGCCTGTGGAAACGGCGCATACGCATCAGTCGCCTGAAACAGACGGGAAGATAGAAGTAGAGAAACAAAATGCGGTCTTCCGTACAGACAAAGGGTCTGGTGATCCATACGAAGAGTCCGCAGTACATGCGGTTCAGGCATTGGGAAAGACGGCGGTGGAAACGGGTAAAGAGGCCGTACCGAACGGGCAGCGGCCGGTGGAAGGTAAAGGACAGACAGAGGTTCTGTATGGTGATCTGCTCTGTATGGTATCCCGCGTTGCAAAGGCCGTCACGGAAGGCTTCAAGCATTTCCTCATTGGGGAAATAGAGGGCGGCTTTCAGGCGCAGGTCGCCGGGACGGGAAAAGACGCCCGGCAGAAAGGCGGTAAGCCACCAGTGTTTCTCGGATAGCTGGACATAGGCGCCGTCCGCCTTGCAAAGGTGCAGGGAGCAGGAGAGCATTTCGTGTTTGCCGGCAGCAGAAAAGCGAGCCACCTGATATTCTGCCTCGGACAACAGTCTGTCGGCGTGATAGATACCGATCTCGGCCCCGGTGTTGATACCGTACTGCCCTTTCCAGAATTCGATCAGCCATGTTTTTTCCTGATAATCGAAGTAGACCGGGAGAGCGTCGAAGACCATCTGGAAGCGTGGCGCCATATAGTCGTAGAACCAGGTATAGCCGGCGGTCTTCTGCCACGCGTCCAGAGTGGAAGAGAAGAAACCGCAGCAGTGATAGACGTATCCGAAGGGCGATGCCAGCTCTTCCAGGAGAGAACATTTCTGGCATTTATCCATACACTTAATTTTGCAGATGATCTTTTTCCTGCGGAAATGGCAAAAGAGCATACAGACAAGAGCGATCAGAAACAAGATAAACAGAGTAACGTACATAATGAGTAACCTATAATCCTATGTGGTTTGTTTCTATTTTATGCCGGGAAACGGAAAAGGTTATTGAAGATTTTGGTGGTGCGGCGGTGTAAAAATCTCCAGATCCGGCGGATGGTAGGTAAACAGGACAAAGCATATTCCGAGAATACATACGAGACTGCACAATAAAACAGTATATGATTGCAGGCTGCAGGACAGAGTCAGCCTGTAGGCAAGAAAAAAGGCGATCACAATGCTTAGCATAAAAGTGAGCAGATCCAGAATCAATACATCTTTGCCAAGAACGACAATATAACCATAAAAAAATACCGGAATGAGCAGTGTGCCGGTCAGGATTCCGAAAAAGAAGGAAGAAGCGATACAGGAGCGGTTTTGATTAAGTTTGAAGATCACAAAAAGGGAGTACAGGAGCATGGGAAAGTACAGAAGCTTCATATGCTCCCAGACGGATTCGCTGACCGGTGCAAAAAGGCCTACAATGCTGTTATGTTTACTCCAGTCATATACGAAATGGGAAAGCGTTCCGGTAAGGAAGACAAAAAAGATTCCGATGATCGTATAAATTTTCAGTTGTTTCATGCAGTTACCTCGCTTCCTGTTTTATTGGAAGTATATGCAGATGAGCGCTTCGTATACATCCGGGGATGCACTGCAAAGATCCGCCCGGCAGGAATCCATGCGAAGAAGATGCCGGAGAGGATATTGACATTACTTTTCGGCAAGCGTAGAATGATAGATAATATATTCTGCACTTGTCGAACGTATTTTCCAAGACGAGAGGAGGGTGATCAATGAAGCGTTTACCGGATTCGGAACTGGAAATCATGATGATCATATGGGACTGGGATAAACCGGTCACAAGGCTGGAGATCGAAGAGCGGATGAAGAAAGACAGGAAACTGTCGCCAACGACGGTGCTCTCTTTTCTCTCAAGACTACAGGAAAAGGGATTTCTTGAAGTGAAGAAGTCAGGGAAGAATAATGTCTATATCGCATTGATCGATAAGGACAGCTATATGCAGGCGGAGAGCAGAAGCATTCTGAAACGTATTTACCAGAATTCGGCCAGAAACTTTCTGGCGGCGCTCTATGACGGTAACAGCCTGACAGAGGAAGACTTACAGGAACTGGAGGATTATATCAGCGCGAAGCGTGGGAGTGTGAAGAAGTATAGAAAGTAAACCCCATCATGCTAAGAGAATTTGTGAAGGAGATCCGGGATATGATACAAAAGAAAAGAAGACTGCCACAGCAGCTATGTGTGCTTGCCGTGCTGTCTGTCCTGCTGACAGGATGCGGTGCCGGTGATACCGGGCAAACGGACAGTGCAGGGCAGAGCGTAGACAGGAAGGAAGAGCAGCAGCCTGAAGAAGGCAGGGAGGAGCCTTCGGTCCTGCCGGACGGACAGGAAGATGCGGCGGTACAGGAGGAAGAAGAACAAGGGGCGGAAGAAGAGCAAAGGACGGAAGAAGAACAAAAGGTGGAAGAAGAGAAGAAAGAACCGCCGGAGGGCTGGGAGCTTACGCTTGCTTCCGAGGACTGGGGCCTTGGTTTCGGGGAACCGGGGACGCAGCCGGTCGGAAATGCATCGGCAGAGGATCTGGCATGGTACGACGCCTGGTATGTGGGTGAGGACACGGAGAAAGTGATCTATCTCACCTTTGACTGTGGTTATGAGAACGGCAATACGGAGCCGATCCTGGATGCGCTTAAGAAACATGACGTGCAGGCTGCCTTTTTCGTGGTAGGGCATTATCTGGAGACGGCGCCTGATCTGGTGAAACGTATGGTGGCGGAGGGTCATGCGGTGGGTAATCATACCTATCACCATCTGGATATGCCCACGATCTTAGATCAGGAGACTTTCCGGAAAGAGCTGGATGATGTGGCGGCGCTTTTCCGGGAGGTCACCGGTGAGGAACTTTCAACTTATTACCGGCCTCCCCAGGGAAAGTGCAATGTGGAGAATCTGAAGATGGCGCAGGAGATGGGCTATCGGACGATCTTCTGGAGCCTTGCCTATGTGGACTGGGATACGGACAAGCAGCCCAGTCATGAGGAGGCTTTTGACAAGCTCACTACACGGGTGCATCCGGGAGCCATAGTGCTGCTGCACAATACGTCGCAGACCAATGGGGAGATTCTGGATGAGTTGCTGACGAAGTGGGAGGAGATGGGCTATACGTTCCGGCCGCTTTCGGACCTGACCTAATGCCGGCCGGGGCCGGGCTGCAGAAAGGAGGATCATTTGCACAGGATAGGAATTATTTCGGATACGCATGGATTGCTGCGCCCGGAGGTGGCAGAGGGACTGCAGGGCTGTGAAAAGATCCTGCATGGAGGCGATATCAATAAGCCGGAGATCCTGCGGGCTTTGGATAAGATTGCTCCGACTTTGGCAGTGCGTGGCAATAATGACAGGGATTGGGCCAGTAAGCTGCCGGAGACGCTGTCGATGGAACTGTATGGGGTACGTTTTTTCGTGGTCCACAATAAGAAGCATCTTCCGAAAGACACGGAGGGGATGGATGTCATCATTTATGGGCATTCTCATAAATATGAGGAAAAACAAAATGGCCGGCAGCTTATTCTAAATCCCGGAAGCTGTGGCCCCAGGAGGTTTACCCAACCGATCACCTTTGCCATACTGGAGATTGGGGAGAACGCTTCCTTCCGGGTGAAAAAGGTGGAGATCGCCCACCAGACAAAGAAAGCAGGCATCAACGTCCGGGGGATGAAAAAGGTGGTACAGGCCGTAATGCAGGATACGGATAAAGGAAGATCCGTTGAGGAGATTGCCGCCCGGCATGGTATCGACAAGGAACTGGCAAAGCAGATCTGCCGTCTGTATCTGACGCATCCGGGAGTCAGTGCGGATGGGATCCTGGGGAAGATGGGGCTTTGATCCGAAACGGAAGAAAAGGAAGAAAGGAGTATGATAAATGGAAAGAGTGATCGAGAAATTTCTGACGTATGTACAGATTGACACGGAGTCATCGGAGGGCAGTGGGTCCACACCCTCCACGATGAAGCAGCATGATCTGGC
The DNA here is from genome assembly GCA_947564645.1 of uncultured Lachnospiraceae bacterium. Classification (GTDB taxonomy): domain Bacteria; phylum Bacillota; class Clostridia; order Lachnospirales; family Lachnospiraceae; genus UBA3282. The sequence goes on along the minus strand of CANOCU010000001.1, from coordinate 59,379 downwards.
TGCACTTCTGGAGAAGGAACTGAGGGAGATGGGAGCGGAAGAGATCACATATGACAGAGAGCATTGCTATGTGTATGCTTCCATACCGGCGTCTGTCGGACATGAGGATGCTCCGGTCATGGGGTTTATCGCTCATATGGATACCTCTCCGGCGGTGACCGGAGCCGGGGTGAAGCCGCGGATCATAGAGGACTATGACGGAGAAGATATCGTATTGAATGCGGAGAAGCAGGTGGTTATGCGCACCGTGGATTTCCCGGAACTGATATCGTATAAGGGCAAGCGGATGATCGTGACCGACGGTACCACCCTGCTTGGCGCGGACGATAAGGCGGGTGTGGCGGAGATCATGGCGATGGCGGAATATCTGCTGCAGCATCCGGAAGTTTCTCATGGTAAGATACGGGTCGGCTTTACGCCGGACGAAGAGGTGGGAGCCGGTGCTGACCATTTTGACGTGAAGCTTTTCGGCGCCGACTATGCCTATACGGTGGATGGCGGTAGGCTGGGTGAACTGGAATACGAGAATTTCAATGCGGCAGGAGCCAAACTGACCGTACATGGCAGGAGTGTACACCCCGGATCGGCCAAGGATAAGATGCGCAATGCCATCCTGATGGCACAGGAATTTCAGTCCATGCTTCCGGTGGCGGAAAATCCCATGTACACCTGCGGCTATGAAGGCTTTTATCATCTGGATTCCCTGCAGGGGACGGTGGAGGAAGCGACGGCGGATTATATCATCCGGGATCATGACAGGCAGAAATTTGAACAGAAGAAGGAGAATTTCCTGCGGATCGGCAGTTTTCTGAATGAAAGGTACGGCGAGGGAACCTTCCGGATCGACATGAAGGATTCTTACTATAATATGCGGGAAGTGCTGGCAGAGCATATGTTCATTGTGGAGCAGGCGAAGGAGGCCATGGTACAGCTTGGCGTGGAGCCGGTCGTATCGCCGATCAGAGGCGGTACGGATGGCAGCAGGCTATCCTATATGGGGCTGCCCTGCCCGAACTTGTGCACCGGCGGCGGTAACGCCCATGGCAAATACGAATATGCCTGCATCGACGAGATGGAGATGATCGTAAAGCTGCTTGTGAAGATCGCGCAGCGGTAGGGAAGCGGCGAAAGGAGAGGTGTTTGAAGGACTGCTTCAGTGAGGCAGTCCTTCCCGGGACGGATGTGACGTTACAGGTAAGTGATCTGTGCGTCCGCATCGTAGGTATGGGGTTCTTTGGTGACTGCCTTGTGGCCGAAGGCGATGGCAATCTCATATTCGTAATTCTCAGGGAATTGCAGTGCCTTGGAGAAATACTCTTTCCTCTCGCCTCTGAGAGCATCGTAGATACAGCCGATGATCAGATTGCCAAGGCCTAAGTCTTCCGCGGCCAGCGCCATGTTCTCCACGGCGATGCCGGCGTCTAAGGGACTCCATTTATAAGAGCTGTCGGCGCTTAAAATGACTACTACGGGCGCTTCATAATAGAAATTATGCTCCAATGCCGTAAGACCGCGCAGGCGGTTCTTCTCTGCCTCCAGTTCCGCCAGGACCGGGTGGTCGCCTTTCAGTACCGTGAAATGGATCTCCTGTTTGTTGGCTGCCGTGGGCGCCTGCAGTCCGGCATGGAGCAGGGTCTTAAGTTGTTCGTCCGTCAGAGCCTCGGCGGTGTATCCTCTCGTGGAACTTCTCTTCTTGATTGTTTCGATCACATTGCTCATATTATGCCTCCTTCATAGATTGTTGTTATTCAGTATTGTTATCGTACCTTACATCTGCGGTTTTTGTCTATAGCCGGCATAAGGTTTTGGCGTAAAGCCGCCGTAAATAGAAAATTATTTTAAAAACACTTGACAAAATAATTCCTTTTCTGCTAATATAGTAGGGATTTTTGGAGGGACGATAGTGTTGCTCTGGACGAACACTGTGGTTCCTTTCCTTTTGCCGCAGGAACAGCGCTTTGCGGGCGCGGTTTCCTGTGCAGTCTTTGTGAGATATGTGAGAGTGCGATAGTGGAAGATATGGCATAGAAAGCATGATCGAGCAGGCTTTCTATTTATTTAAGAAGGAGACTTTAGCATGTTAAAGTATGTGGCGAAACGAGTGATCCTGGGGATCGTGACCATATGGGCGGTCGCAACCCTGACTTTCTTTCTGATGAACATGGTTCCCGGCGGACCCTTCCTTTCCGAGAAGGCGATCAGTCCGCAGGCCACCGCCGCTCTCGAGGCGAAATACGGCCTGGATAAACCCCTGATGCAAAGATATGTGACCTATATGACGGACGCCCTGCACGGCGATTTCGGGGACAGCTTGAAGCAGAGAGGACGTACCGTGATGTCTATCATCAAGATGAAATTCCCGGTATCGGCAAGAGTGGGCGGAATCTCCGTACTTGTGGCCCTATGTCTGGGAGTTCCGCTGGGGTGTATGGCGGCCCTGAAACGAGGAAAATTTCTGGACAGTCTGATCAGTGTCGTCTCGACTTGCGGGATCGCGGTGCCAAGCTTTGTGGTCTGTACGCTGCTTATGTATGTGCTGGGTGTGAATCTGAAACTGCTTCCGACCATGGGACTTAGGAGCTGGCAGCATTATATCATGCCGGTGATCGCACTTTCTTTCTATCCGACGGCTTACATAATGAGACTGATGCGCTCTTCCATGTTAGACGTGCTGGGGCAGGACTATATGCGCACGGCGAAGGCCAAGGGTGTGTCAGGGTTCTGGATCCTGTTTAAACATGCGATGCGGAACGCAATTCTGCCGGTGGTAACTTATGTTGGCCCCATGCTTGCCTACACGGTGACGGGCAGCTTTGTGGTGGAGAAGATCTTCGTCATTCCCGGTCTGGGCGGAGAGTTTATCGGCGCCATCGGCGGACGCGATTATACTTTGATCATGGGCACCACCATTTTCCTGGCGACTTTGATCATTATCATGAATGTGATCGTAGATATTATATACAAGATTGTTGACCCTCGTATCAAATTAAAATAACGTGAGTCAGGTACTATGCATCTGTGTATGGAGGTTAGAGATGAAACAGAACCCGTTAAGTTTTCAGTTAAACTTAAGTCCGGAGGATTTCCTTCCGGCTACCGAGGAGGAGAAGCAGAGCCAGGTTATCATGCGCGAGAGTGTCAGCTTCTGGAAGGACGGTATGCGCCGTCTGGTGAAGAACAAGGTGGCCATGGTAAGCCTGATCGTCATTATATTGGTTATGATTTTCTCTTTTATCGTGCCTATGTTCTATCCTTATTCCTACAAAGAACAGTTCAAGGGAGCCAACCATCTGGCGCCTATGGAGTATTCCGAGGCGGAGCAGGAGCGGATCGCTGCGGGCGAGAAAGTGTTTCCGCATATCTTCGGGACGGATAAGATGGGACGCGACTATGCCATCCGTGTGATGATGGGAAGCCGGATCTCCCTGGTGGTCGGTCTGATCGCGACGGCCATCATCCTGGTGATCGGTTCGGTATATGGATCTATCGCCGCTTTCTTCGGCGGGAAGGTGGATCTGATCATGATGCGTATCGTGGATATCATCTATACGATACCGGATATCCTGCTGATCGTTCTTCTGTCCTTTGCCTTAAAAGCGCCGCTTAACGCGTTAAAGAACGAGCCGGGGTTTGGCTGGGTCGGGATCGTAGGTCAGAACCTGATCAGTATCTTCATCGTATTCGCACTGCTTTACTGGGTCGGCATGTCCCGTATGGTGCGAAGCCAGATCCTGACGCTCAAGGAGAGCGAATTTGTTACGGCGGCGAGAGCGATGGGCGTGAGCAACGGTAAGATCATCCGCAGGCACCTTCTGACAAACTGCATCGGTATTCTGATTGTGACGACGACGCTGCAGATTCCCTCGTCCATTTTCACGGAGAGTTTCTTAAGCTTTCTGGGCATGGGGGTGGCGGTGCCGCTGCCTTCCCTGGGAAGTCTTGCCAGTGACGCCTTAAATGGTTTCAATACCTATCCGTACCTGCTATTTGTCCCGGCAGGGCTGATCAGTCTGATCATCTTAAGCTTTAACCTGTTGGGCGACGGACTCAGGGATGCGTTTGACCCGAAATTAAAACACTAGGAAAGGCGGTTTGGGACTATGTCGGAATATCTTGTTGATATCAAAAATGAACGGCTTTCTTTCTTCACGCCGGCCGGTGAGGTAAAAGCGCTCAATGATGTCTCGATCCATATGCGGGAGGGAGAGGTGCTGGGGATCGTGGGAGAGAGCGGTTCCGGGAAATCCGTAACGGCTTACAGCCTGATGGGGCTGACCGCCCACCCGGGTAAGCTGATCGACGGCAGCCTTTATTTCAACGGGCATCAGATCGAGACGATGTCGGATAAGGAAATGCGCAAAATCCGGGGTAATGAGGTGTCCATTATCTTCCAGGACCCGATGACGAGCTTAAACCCCGTTTATACGATAGGGAATCAGATCATGGAGGCCGTGTTCCTGCATACGGACAAGAACCGGGCGCAGGCGAAAGAACGTGCCAGGGAGCTTCTGGAGCTGGTAGGCATCAACGAGCCGGAGAAGCGGCTGCGGCAGTATCCCCATGAGCTGTCCGGCGGTATGCGCCAGAGGGTGATGATCGCCATCGCCCTGGCCTGTGAGCCGAAGCTTCTGATCGCGGATGAGCCGACCACGGCGCTGGATGTGACCATTCAGGCCCAGATCTTAGAGCTGATGATGGAGCTGAAAGATAAACTGGGGATGGCAATCATCATGATCACCCACGATCTGGGTGTGGTGGCCAGCATGTGCGAGCGGATCGCGGTCATGTATGCGGGTAAGATCGTGGAGTACGGCACCGCGGATGATATTTTCTACTCACCAAAGCACGAATATACAAAGGGGCTGATCCGGTCGATTCCCAAGCTGGACACAAAAGAGCATGAAAGGCTGGTACCCATAGAAGGGACGCCGGTGGATATGCTCAATCCTCCTGCGGGATGTCCTTTTGCACCCCGGTGTGATTCCTGCATGAAGATCTGTCTGCGGGAAATGCCTCCGGTGACCCATTTCGGCAGGGTCCATTATACCCAGTGCTGGCTGAACCAGAAAGAAGAGATGGAGGCAAAGCAGGAGAAAGGAGCCGCAAATGAGTGAGAAATTAGTGCAGGTGGAACATTTACGCCAGTATTTTCCGGGCGGCGGTTTCGGAAAGCATAAGAAATATATTCAGGCGGTGGACGATGTCTCCTTTACCATAGACAGGGGAGAGACGCTCGGCCTGGTAGGAGAATCGGGCTGCGGCAAGACGACTACGGGACGGACGCTCCTGCGGCTTTATGAGCCAACGGGGGGGCGCTTCCTGTATGATAATGAGGTGATCTTCGATGTGGAGAAGAAGCAGTATGCGGCCATGCTTCCCTACCGGAAGAAGATGCAGATCGTGTTCCAGGATCCTTATGCCAGCCTGGATCCCCGTATGACCATCGGCGATATCGTGGGAGAGGCCATCGACGTGCATAAAATAGCGTCGAACAAGCAGGAAAGATACGAGATCATCATCGAGATGCTGCGGCGCGTGGGGCTAAATTCCGAACATGCGAACCGCTATCCCCACGAGTTCTCCGGAGGACAGAGACAACGTGTGGGCATCGCCAGGGCGCTGGCGGTAAAGCCGGAATTTATCGTCTGTGACGAGCCGATTTCGGCGCTTGACGTGTCGATCCAGGCGCAGGTGATCAATATGTTTGAGGATCTGCAGGCGGAGATGGGGCTGACTTATCTGTTTATCGCCCATGACCTTTCGGCGGTGAAGCATATCTCCAACCGGATCGGCGTGATGTATTTGGGCAGGATGGTGGAACTGGCGGACAGCTATGAGCTGATCACCAGGCCGTTACACCCTTACACGAAGAGCCTGATCTCGGCGATCCCTGTGGCAGACCCGAAAGCGGCCAGAGACAGTAAGCGTATCGTACTGGAGGGAGATGTGCCAAGTCCCTTAAATCCGCCTTCCGGATGCCGTTTCCGCACCAGATGTCCCTATGCGGATGAACAGTGCGCGGCACAGACGCCTGAATGGCGCGAACTGGAAAAAGGGCATTTTGCAGCCTGTCATCATATTGACAAATGCAACTGATTATGGTAAACCGATATAGGCTTTTCACAGAGCCTGTACAGTTTATAGATACTTTTATAATTCTTATTCTAAGAGGAGGAAACATTATGAAGAAAAGAGTAGTTTCACTCTTACTGGCAGCGACCATGGTATTCGGTCTGACAGCCTGCGGCGGCAGCGATGCGCCGGCTACGGATTCTGCACCGGCAGAAGAGAGCACGGATGCAGCGGGTGATGACGCAGCGGCAGACGATACCGCAGATGCGGCCGGTGAAGAGACAGACGCAGCAGCAGCGCCCGCGACCGGAGAGAAGATCCTTTCCGTTCAGGTAGGCCCTGACCCGGAGACCATCGATCCCGCCCTGAACAGTGCGGTAGACGGCGGTAACATGTTATTACATTCCTTTGAGTGCCTGCTGGCAGTAGACGAGGAAGGCAAGCTGATCCCCGGACAGGCGGAGAGTTGGGAGACGAGCGAGGATGGTCTTACATGGACTTTCACGCTTCGCGACGGACTGAAATGGTCTGACGGTTCCGATCTGACAGCCAACGATTTCGTATACAGCTGGAAGAGAGTGTGCGACCCGATGGTAGCGGCTCCCTACGCAGAGACGGTTCTTGGCATGGTAGCAGGATTCAATGAGGCAGTTGCAGGCGATCTGGATGCTCTGCAGGTTGAAGCAACAGATGACAAGACACTGGTTGTTACGCTGACCAGCCCCTGCTCTTACTTCGGCAGCCTGGCAGCATTCGCGACCTTAAGCCCGGTTCAGCAGGCGACTGTTGAGGCGAACGGCGATGCATGGGCTACTGCGGCAGAGACTTATATTTCCAACGGACCGTTCTATGTATCCGAGTGGGTACCCGGCTCTCACATTCTGATGAGCAAGAACCCTAACTACTGGAACGCAGACGCGATCAAACTGGACGGTATCAAGTGGAATCTGATCGAGGACGCCGGCGCATCTTACGGTGCATACCAGACAGGCGAGGTTCTGATGATCAAGGACGTTCCTACAGAGGAGATCCCTTCCCTGGAAGGCAACGGCGAGTTCTTCGTGGATCCGATCATCGGTACGTACTACCTGAGCCTGAATACACAGAAAGAGCCTTTTGACAATCCGTTAGTCCGTAAGGCACTGAGCCTGGCGATCGACCGTGAGTATGTGGCCAATACGCTGATGCAGGGTACTTATTCACCGGCAAGCAACTTCATGGGTCCCGGCTGGATCGATACGGATGGAAGCCAGTTCATCGACAATGCAAACGGCGGACAGCCTTACATCGATACGACAAATTATGAGGCAAACCTGGAAGAAGCCAAGGCTCTGTTAGAAGAGGCAGGTTATCCGGGCGGCGAAGGTTTCCCTTCCATTACTTATTCTACCAACGATGCAGGGTATCACAAGGTAGTTGCTGAGTACTTACAGCAGGCATGGGCAGAGCTTGGTATCGACTTGTCCGTGGAGATCGTAGAGTGGGCAAGCTTCACACCCATGAGACGTAACGGTGACTATGAGTCTTCCCGTAACGGCTGGGTAGGCGACTACAGCGATCCTTCCAACATGCTGGATCTGCTTTACTCCACCAACGGTAACAACGACGGTAAGTTCAGCAATGCCGAGTATGATGCGGCGATGGAACTTTCCAGAACAACGCTGGATGCTGCGGAGCGTTCCGAGGCGCTTCACACGGCAGAGGATATTCTGATGGAAGAGGCAGGATGTATTCCGGTAGCTTACTACAATGACTTCTGGTTACAGAGCCCGAAGATCACCGGATCCTGGCATTCACCTTACGGATACTGGTACTTCATGTATGCGGATATCACGGATGGCGACGGTGCGGCTGATGCGGCTGCGGATGTGGAAGCTGACGTGGACGCGGCAGTAGACGAAGCTGCAGAGGAAGATACGGCTGAGTAAGAAAGCGCAGGATCTTAACCGTGAAGAGCAGCCGTGCTGTGAGCGGTAATATTCTTAGCGAAATGAATAATAGGGGACAGGCATGATTGTAGATTGTGCCTGCCCTTTTTTAATATTTGTTTACACGCTTTGTATAGTTTGTTATAATGATGAAGTAAAAGTTGAGCATAATGTTTGTTGACATCGGCATTTTTACTGATATTAGTTGCGGAAATAAACGGTCAAACGTGGATTTTTTCAGGGGGGGGGTAAGACCGTTTGAAAATTATTATTGTGGAGGACGAGTCGATCATTCGTAATGGGCTGGTGAAGCACATCAAGTGGGAGAGTCTGGGGATCAGTGAGATCCGGGTGGCGGCAAACGCGCAGGAAGCGCTTGCGATCTGTGAGAGCTACATACCGGATATCGTGGTATCCGATATCTCCATGCCCGGAGAGAACGGTATCTCACTGTGCCGGAAACTGCGGCAGCTTTTCCCGGAGATCGAGATCATCTTCGTGACCGGTTATGCGGACAAGGAATATCTGAAGGCGGCCATTGATCTGCAGGCGGTGCGGTATGTGGAGAAGCCGATCAACAGAAAGGATATCTCGGAGGCGGTGCAGGAGGCTGTGTGCCGGTATCGGAAGACAATGGAGCATAAGGAGGCGCAGCTGCATACGCTGTTCATCGATTCGGCTTCTTTTCCCATTGATATCAGAGGAAAGAATGTTTTCCGGATGGGTATCCTGCATCTGGGACAGCAGGAGGGCTTGGCCCAGATCAAACAGAATCTGACGGAAGGCATGGACGGGTGGCTTAAGAAGTATGGCCTGGCGATGCTGTCGGAGATCTCGGATCCGACGACGATCTCTTTCCTGTTGGGCGGAGAGCAGGAACAGCCCCTGGGAGCGTCCGTGCGGAAGGAATATATTCAGCTGATCGAGCAGAGCCTGGGGGAGGAGATCCGCTGGTTTCTGGCCATGGGCAGCCGGGTGGAGGGGACGGAGCACATCACCGATTCCTGGCAGACGGCCAGGCAGGTGAAGAAGGCTCTGGCTTATCTAGGCTGGAACCATGTGGCCTTTCCCGAAGAATTGCAGGGCAGCCACGGGTTTGAGGAAGATATGAGCGTGGTGGAGCGCTTTGCCGAGGCGGTGTCCGGCAAGAAAGAGGAGGCGGCCATAGAACTGCTCGATAATTTTGCGCAGGAACTGGAGCGGAAGCAGGTCTTCTTAAACGGGGCGGTCCGCCATGTCTACTATGCCCTGAACCGGGTCATCAGACAGGCGGAGATCGCACTGCTTCTCACCGATAAGAATCATGAGGAGGATACCGACGCGGAGTATTTCGAGCATGTGGCTACTTTTGCGGAGATGAACCAGTATCTGCAGAGCTGCCTTTCCGGTCTTTTCGAGGATGGGGAGGCACAGAAGGGCACCTATGTGGTGAAGCGGGTCATGGATTATATCTGGGAGAATTACGGCGATTCTTCCTTCTCCATCAAGACGCTGGCCGACCATGTCTATCTCACGCCGACCTATCTGAGCAATGTGTTTAAGAAGAGTGCGGGTCTGACGATCGGACAGTATATGGTGGATGTGCGGATCGACCGGGCGAAGCTGCTGATGAAGGAACCGCAGCTGAAATTCTATCAGGTGGCTTCCATGGTGGGGTATGAGGACGCCAACTATTTCGCCAAGATCTTCAAGAAGAAGACGAATATGACACCGTCGGAATATAAGGAGAGTTTATCGGTTCGATGAAAACAATGATGGCTAAGATATCCATGCAGAAGCGGATGATGATCTATTTCGCCGTGCCGCTGCTGATCATACAGGCGGCGGTCGCCGCCTTTCTGTATCCTGCCCTGCTGGACAAATTTAAGAGTCAGCTGAACTATTCCATGGAGCAGTCCATCAGCCAGGCGGTCTCTTTTGTGAGCAGCTATCTCCATAATATGGAATACCTTACAGAACTGGTGGAAAATAACAGGGAGATCTATGGGATCCTTTCTTCCAAGGATTTCACCGGATCGCGGAAACTGAAGGAGCAGTATCAGGAATTTTACACTTTGAACAGGGCGTTTGCCTCTCTCGAATTTTCCAATACGTTCTACCGATTCGGCCTGTACATACCTGAGGATATCATTTATGTGAGCAATCAATACTATATCTTCCCGAATACCAGACTGGAAGAGCGGAGCGACTACGATCAGATGATGGAATATTTTGCTCTGGGCAGGGATTATCTGGCGCATAGTGAGGAAAGACGGGATATCGGGTCCATGGACACCTTCGAGATGCTGACGCTGTACCATCAGATCAAGGAAAGCGGCAGCGGGAAGCCTCTGGGGGTGTGCAGTGTCAGTATAGACGGAAAGCTGCTCGCGCAGGTCATGGAGAATGCCAATATTACTTCCAACGGCCTGGTTTATTTGGTCAATGCAGAGGGGGGAGGGGCGGTATCTTCCAACGAGGTTCTGTTTGCAGAGCTAAAGGGGCGGGATCTGCTGCCGTATATAGAGGAAGAAAGCGTCTGGGAAGCCGTCAGGATAGGACAGAGCGCTTATTATGCGAAGAGAGAAGCGATAGAGAATACCGGCTGGCAGATGGTCTCGCTGATCCCTGCCGAAGAATATGACGGACAGTTCCGCAGCCTGGTCATGAGTTCCATGGTGGCGGTGGTCATTATGATGATCATGATCATGTCCGTATCGTATTTTCTGTCCGATTATTATGTGGGCAGGTTAAAGAAACTGAGTACGCAGATGCAGCATCTGCAGGACGGTGATCTCAACGTACAGCTGCCTTCGATCCAGCAGGGAGACGAGGTGGAAGAGGTCTACCGGAATTTTAACTTCATGGTGGGGGAGGTCCGCAGGCTGCTTAGAGAGCATTTCCAACTCGGTAAGGATGCCAGGGTGGCGGAGCTGCGTGCGCTGCAGGCTCAGATCAACCCGCATTTCCTGTACAATACGCTGGATTTGATCAACTGGATCGCCATGGATTATGAGGCGGAGGACATCGAGAAGATCGCCTGGAACCTGGCGCGGTTTTACCGGCTGAGCCTGAATCACGGACAGGATCTGATCAGTATCGGAGAAGAAGTGGAGCACGTGCAGGTCTATGTCAATATCCAGAAGTTCCATTATGACGATGCGGTCCATCTGGAGGCGGAGGTGCCGGAGGAACTTAAGTCCCTGGCCTGTTTGAACATAATCCTGCAGCCCTTCGTGGAGAATGCGATCCTGCACGGGATCGGAGAGAATGCGGAGATCAAACAGTGCCGCATTGCCATCAGGGTGCAGCGGCAGGGGGAAGATATCCTGTTTACGGTCAGGGACGACGGGCCCGGCATGACGCAGCAGCAGATGGAAGATGCGGTGTCGCTCAATATCAGCCAGATCAAGGGCGGGTATGGGATCAAGAATATCAATTTCCGGATCAAATTGTGTTTTGGGGAAGAGTATGGGGTCAGGTACGAAAGTGTTCTCGGGGAGGGAACGACGGCCTTTATCCTGCTCCCGGCGATGACGATGGAGGAGGCGGAAGCGAAGATCCTAGTATTTCAGAAGGAGAATCCTGTAGCGGGTTCTTCTTTTTTTTGTGCAATTTGTCTGAAAATGTCTGAAAATGCATGTTCCGAACCACAATACTGCCGGGAAAATACAGCAAAAAGGCAGAATGACGGCAGATGGGCCCCGGGACAGATCTCCGGAGAGTCATATTCCGGCAGATAGCTTAAAATAATAAAAAAATACAGGCGAAAAGTAAACAAAAAGTAAAGAATCATAAAATATTCCTTAATTTCATAGTTTTGCTATATTCAAACCGCACAAAAAAATATCTATAATGCTTATAGCATTTGTTGAACGAAAAAGTGAAAGAGCATTTCGCAGGCAAATGAAATTCAAAATCAACCAAGTAAGGAGGGTACACATGAAAAAAGAAGGCTTCTTATATGAATTTAAGAAGAACAAAGCTCTTTTTGCCATGGCGGCGCCTGCGTTCATCCTGGTTCTCGTCATGCAGTATTTTCCCATGAGCGGCCTGATACTGGCGTTTAAAGAGTATCAGTACAATCTGGGCGTGTTCGGCAGTCCCTTCAACGGGCTGCAAAACTTCGGCTACCTGTTCAATTCGGGAACCGGCTGGCTGATCACCAGAAATACCATTCTTTATAATCTGCTCAATCTGGTCACTTCCCAGCTTCTGGCAGTGGTGATTGCGATCTTTATCACGGAGATCCGGGCAAAGTACTTTAAGAAGGTAACGCAGACGGTCATTCTGCTGCCGTACTTTATTTCCTGGGTTGTAGTCGGCGTCTTCGTATTCTCTATCTTCAACTATGAGACAGGTCTGATCAATACGCTGATCAGTTCTCTCGGCGGTGAGAAGATCAACTACTATATGATGCCCATGGCCTGGCCGATTATCATCTGTGCTTTCAATGCATGGAAATGGACAGGATATAACTCGGTCATCTACATAGCGGCAGTCACCGGCGTGGACGGGGAGATCAACGAGGCAGCCGAGATCGACGGCGCGACAATCTTCCAGAGGATCCGTTATATCACATTACCTTCGATCAGGCCTACGCTTGTAACGATGGTACTGCTGCAGGTTGGACGTATCCTGCGCGGCGATTTCGAGATGTTCTATCAGATCGTCGGCAATAACGGGCAGCTGTTTAATGCGACGGACGTTATCGATACCTATGTATTTCGTTCCCTGATCACCAATCCTGATATCGGTATGACGGCGGCAGCTACGTTCTACCAGTCAGTACTCTGCTTCGCGATCATCATGATCGTCAATACGGTTGTGAAGAAGATCGATGAAGACTACGCGCTGTTCTAGGAGGAGAGGTATATTATGGCAAATAAAGATAAAGATTTAATGATGTCGGCGCCGCGTAAGATCAAGCTGAGCGCTTCATCCAAAGTTTTCTATATAATCTGCTATGCGATTGTGGCGGTCATTGCCGTGATCTGCCTGATCCCGTTCCTGCTTCTGGTTTCCGGTTCCTTCACGGCGGAGCAGTGGATCAGTTTCCATGGATTCAGCCTGCTGCCGGGAGAATTTTCGACAGAGGCATACAGTATTATCTTCAAGACACCGGAACGTATCTTCCGGGCATACGGCGTATCGATCTTCATCACGCTGGTAGGTACGGTACTGGGCCTTCTGCTGACGACGATCACGGCTTACGTGATCAGCCGTAAGGATTTCAAATACAGGAATGTGCTGTCCTTCTTCTTCTATTTTACAACGCTGTTTAACGGCGGAATGGTCAGCACCTATATCTTCTATATCCAGTATCTGCATTTGCGGGACAATATGCTGGCGCTCATCCTGCCGGGCATGTTCAATGTCTTCTATCTGCTGATCATGAGGACGTTTGTCAATAACATTCCGTTCTCACTGGTGGAATCGGCGAAGCTGGACGGTGCGGGCGAGTGGAGGATCTTCTTCACCATCATCTTCCCGTTGCTGAAGTCGGGACTGGCGACCATCGGTCTGTTCCTGGCGCTGGGCTACTGGAACGACTGGTATAATGCGATGCTGTATATGAGCACCGAGGAGAAATATCCTTTGCAGTATATGTTGTACTCCATTCAGCAGCAGACCCAGGCGCTTGCCAGGATCGCCGCACAGGCCGGCATTCAGGTGGCGAACCTGCCGTCCAATTCCCTGAAGCTTGCCATGGCAGTGGTTGCCACCGGACCGATCGTTATCGTGTATCCGTTCGTACAGAGGTATTTCATTGCAGGTATCACGATCGGTTCCGTGAAGGGCTGACCGGCGGGAAACGATAGCGAAACTGATAAGTATTGGGAACATTGCCAAGTATTTGGCGGAAAAATAAACTACGCGATCATTAAGGAGGTAAAAGGAATGAAAAAGAAACTGGTTGCAGTATTGCTTGCGGCAACGATGTCGATTGGCTTACTTGCGGGCTGCGGCGGCTCAGGCGGGGCGTCTTCTTCAGGGGATGCGGCGTCTTCCGGAGATGCGGCAGGCGCGGCGGCAGGAGAGGTTGACACATCCAAGGAAGTGGAACTGGTCATGTACGTGATCAGCGACAGACCGGCAGGACAGGATATCGTGGACGAGAATCTGAATACGCTTCTGAAAGAAAAATTAAATTGTACGCTGAAGATCAACTGGATCGGCTGGGCGGAGTATGCACAGAAGTATCCGCTGTTGTTCTCATCGGGTGAAGAGTTCGATATGGCATACTGCGCAGGATGGCTTGGTTTTACGAATCTGGCACAGAGAGGCGCATTTATGGCGCTGGATGAAATGCTGCCCAAGTATGCGCCGGACAACTATGCGATGCATTCGGAGTCTGCGCTGCAGCAGGCGACCGTAAACGGCAAGCTGTATGCGGTTCCCACACTGCTTCCCACTTATACGGCTTACGGAAGCATTTACCGCGGCGATATCGCGGCGGAGGCAGGGATCACGGACACAATCGATACCTTCGAAGAAGTAGAACAGTATGCGGATTATATCCTGGCGAACCATCCGGAGATGGAAGCGCTCGACCAGTATTCCGCAGGACCGGAGCTGTCCCTTGTATGGACCAGGATGAACGGTCTGATGGATGTGGATTCCAATCTGCGTTACCTGTTCTATGATCCTTCGGAAGAGCATCCGATAGTCAAGGCGCTCTATGATCTTGACGGCGCGACAGAGTTCTATCAGATGTGTAAAGAGTGGTGTGATAAGGGCTACTGGAGCAAATCGGCGCTGGCTGATACGGATTCCCAGAAGACCCAGAATGGTAAAGCGGGAATCAAATTCCACAACATCGATTCTTGGTCAGGCCTTACGGTGCTGCATCCGGAATGGGATTTCCAGTTTGGCACTATGACGAAGGATGTTGCGCATCTGCCCTTTACACAGGACTGTATGGTCATCTCCAACACGGCTAAGAATCCGGAAAGAGCGCTTGCATTCTGGAATCTGCTGACCACGGATCAGGAAGTATATGACGCACTGTATTATGGCGTTCTCGGAACAAGCTATGAGTTGAACGACGAGGGACAGTTTACGATCCTGGATACCGACCTGTATTCTACCAATGCCATGTGGGCGGCTCGTACCATGGATCTGAACCGTAACCAGGCAGGCGTTCCCGAATCTTACGATACCATTCGTGAAGAGTGGGAAGGCAATATCAAAGAGGGCGTAGGAGCCGAGAAATTCACCGGTTTTGTCATGGATACCTCCAGCATTACCACAGAGGTTGCGGCATGCACCAATGCAAGACAGCAGTACGGCTGGCCGCTTGAGCTTGGCTATACGGATAATGTGGAAGCTTCCATCGAGGAGTACAGGGCTGCGATGCAGGCGGCAGGAATCGACAAGGTGATCGCGGAATGCCAGAAACAGCTGGATGCGTATCTTGAGAGCCTGAACTAAGAAGCGGAAACGAAAATAAATGCAGAAATAGATGCCAGAAACAGAAATAGAAGTAAGTTATAAATGATTGTGTTAAGGGATATGGGGGTTGATGCGTGGTTTTGTCAACCCCTCTTTTTACATCGACGTTTTCCAACGGAAGAAAGGTATAATATTGATTATGAAGAAAGCAACTATGTATACGACGATACTTGACAGTGAGGGAATCAGACAGGAGACTTACGAGACCAGCCTAATCCCGGATGCCAAAGCACAGGAGATGGATGTGGTAAATGTGTATCCGGGGAAAAGATATCAGACCATCCAGGGATTCGGGGCGGCGCTCACGGAGTCGGCGGGTTATACGCTGGCGCGGATGAGTCAGGAGAAGCGGCAGGAGATCGTGGAGGCCTGCTATGGACAAGGTGGGATCGGTTATACTCTGGGCAGAGTGCATATGGACAGCTGTGACTTTTCCGTCAGCAACTATTGTGCGGTGGAGAAGGCGGACGATCCTGCCTTCGGGGATTTCACATTGGAGCGGGATGCGAAGTACGTGCAGCCTCTTGTGAAGATGGCGGCAGATGCCCTGGGAAAGCCGGTCTCACTGTTACTTTCCCCCTGGTCGCCGCCGGCCTTTATGAAAGAGACGGGTGTGCGCAACGGCGGCGGGCATCTGTGCCGGGAATGCTATCAGGCGTACGCGGATTATGTGGTAAAATATCTTAAGGAATATCGGAAGCTGGGGATAGAGATTGACTGCATGACCATCCAGAACGAGCCGCTGGCCGTGCAGACCTGGGATTCCTGCGAGTATACGGCAAAAGAAGAGAAAGAATTTCTGCGCGACTATCTGTATCCGGCCCTGCAGGAGCACGGACTGGAGCATGTGAAGCTGTATATCTGGGATCATAACAAGGAGCGGGTCTATGAGCGGGCCTGTGAGATCGTGGATGAGACCACGAAGGATATGGTAGCCGGCGTAGCCTATCACTGGTATTCGGGCGATCATTTCGAGACATTGCAGATGGTGAGGGAGGATTTCCCGGAGCTGATGCTGATGCGCAGCGAAGGCTGTGTGGAATATGCCAGAGGAAAAGAGCATGTGCAGGATGATATGCGTCACGCCAGGATGTATGCTCACGACCTGATCGGAGATTTAAATCACGGTATGAACAGCTGGCTGGACTGGAATCTGGTGCTGGATGAGCAGGGCGGTCCCAATCATGTGGGCAATTTCTGCAATGCGCCGGTGATGTGCGATACGGTCACGGATACGGTGGAGTATAAGCCCATGTTCCATGTGATCGGACAGTTTGGCAGATATATCAAGCCGGGTGCCGTGAGGGTCGGATGTTCCAGCTTCTCACCGGAGGTGGAAGTGACGGCGGCGCAGAATCCCGATGGTTCGGTGGCGGTGGTGATCCTGTATACCGGTAAGGACAGGAAGATGATCCATCTGCGCACGGAGGGGAGGATCACGAGAGTGGTCGTGCCGGGCAGCAGTGTTTCGACGGTGATCCTGCAATAACATATCGTAAACGAAATTTCCAAAGTCGTTAACTATAGAACGGAAACGGGAAGAGCAGAGAGCGTGAAACAGAAAAGAGAAAGAACAGTTAAATAGAAGGGAGTATGACAAGTATGGAGATCAAAGGCGTTAATCTGGGAAACTGGCTGGTTTTGGAGAAATGGATGAGTCCGGGACTGTTTGCGGGAACCACGGCGGAGGACGAGTATTATCTGCCCACACAGCTTTCGCGGGAAGTGTATGAGGCGAGAATTAAGACCCACCGCGCGGAGTACATTACGGAGCGGGATTTTACGAGGATCAGGGCCATGGGCATGAACACGGTGCGGATCCCGGTGCCATATTTTATCTTTGGGGACAGAGAGCCTTTCATCGGCTGTGTGGAGGAGTTGGACAAAGCCTTCTGCTGGGCGGAGCGGTACGGGCTTAAGATCCTGATCGACCTGCATACCGCGCCGGACAGCCAGAACGGCTTCGACAACGGCGGGATCAGCGGCGTGTGCAAGTGGTCCCAGGAGCCGGAGGAAGTGGAATTCGAATTGACGGTGTTAGAGCGGCTGGCGAAACGTTACGGCAGGAGAGAGGGGCTGTGGGGCATTGAAGTGATCAATGAGCCCATTACGGAGGAGACCTGGAACCTGATGGGGGTCGAAGAGCGGTACCCGGCGGCGGATCCCGAGAAGGCGGCGGGGACAAGACCCAATACCCTCGGCTTTATCAGGCAGTTCTATCTGGATGCGTATGACCGGCTGCGCCGGTATCTGCCGGAGGAAAAATGCGTGGTGATCCATGACGCCTTCCTTCTCAAAGCCTGGAAGGACTTTATGCGGGAAGATAAGTACAAGAATGTGGTATTGGATACCCACCAGTATCTGATGATGGCGGAAGGGATGGGCTGTGAGCAGACCGTGGAAGGGTATGTGAAGTTCATCGAGGAGCATTATGAGGCGGATATCCGGGAGATGCAGGAGTACTTCCCGGTGATCTGCGGCGAGTGGTGTCTCTTTAATTCCCTGGCGGTCGGCCGGGATACGAAGGGCGGCCAGACCGTGTTAAACGGCCAGGAAGGGATGTCCAGGGAGAGCGTCAGCGATGAGGAGAAGCAGAAAATCTACCGGGCGCTGGCGGATGCGCAGCTGAAGGCATGGAAGGCGGGCAGCGGCTACTTCTACTGGAGCTATAAGCTGCTTGTCGATACCGTCAATGAGGACGGCTGGGTAGGCTGGGACAGCTGGGATCTAGGACGCTGTGTGGATCTCGGATGGTTCCCGGCGTATGCGGATCATGCGGTGGAACTGGTGGAGAAGTACTGGAAATAGATCATAGAGACCGGACCAGCCCCGTGCAGTGCGATGCCTTACTATTCCATAGTATTCTTCAATTGTTTATAATGGTTTATGTCGGAACGCGTCAACAGACCGGTAAGAAATATGTAGGAATTGTATGAATAAGGTTATTGTCTATCAGGAACGTGTATTCTTGTGGGACAGCGACAGTAACGAACCAACCAGGAAGATGGAGGAGTACTTATGGAGACATTAAACATGACCGCGGCGAGAGATCAGAAACAATTTTACAAGCTTCTGGATAATCTGATCAGCACCAACAAGGAATTCCAGATCATGATAACGGTTCCCTCAGGAACAAAGGATACGGCAACGACTAAGAAGGATGTGGGTCTGTCATCCCATGTGGTAAGGGATCTGGAGAAAGATGTGACGGATATGATCCATGAGATCGGGGTGCCCGCCCATATCAAGGGGTATCAATATCTGCGGGAAGCGATCATGATGTCGGTAGAGGACGTGGAAATGCTCGGCTCCATCACGAAGGTGCTGTATCCGACCATTGCGAAGAAGTACCAGACTACACCAAGCCGGGTGGAGCGTGCCATCCGCCATGCGATCGAGGTAGCCTGGTCGAGAGGCCGGATGGAGACACTGGACGCGTTATTCGGCTATACCATTAATACCGGGAAGGGGAAACCGACCAATTCGGAATTTATTGCGCTGATCGCGGATAAGATCCGGCTGCAGTACAGGCATTAACGCCGGGCCGGATGATTGCAGCGGAGTAAGGCATCCTGGATGCCGGCCGTCCTTCGGCGCAAGACAGGAACTTTTCAAAATAACCCTTTTATTGCCACTGGAAATGCTGTATAATATATGTTAATGACTGGAGAAGACAGGACAATTTATATTCTGGAGGGTTAGTATGAAAAATATTTTGTTTGTTGCATCGGAAGGGGTTCCTTTTATCAAGACAGGCGGGTTGGCAGATGTGATCGGTTCTCTGCCCAAGTGTATCGACAGAGAATACTTTGACATCAGGGTGATTCTTCCTAAATATACCTGCATGAAGCAGGAGATGAAGGATAAGCTCACGTATAAGACACACTTTTATATGGATTTCCACTGGAAAGAGGAGTATGTGGGAATCATGGAAGCCGAAGTGGAAGGCGTGAAGTACTATTTCATCGATAACGAGGGCTTCTTCAGTGGATTTAAGCCTTACAGCGATAATGCTTTGTTTGAGATTGAGAAGTATGCGTTCTTCTGTAAAGCGGCGCTGTCGATCCTGCCGGTGATCGATTTCAGGCCGGATCTGATCCACTGCCACGACTGGCAGACCGGACTGATCCCCGTATATCTGAAGGAGAGATTCCAGGGCGGCGATTTCTACCGGGGCATCAAGACGGTCATGACGATACATAATCTGAAATTCCAGGGCAAATGGAGCGTCAAGGAGGTTAAGGAGATCACGGGACTGCCGGATTACTTCTTCACTTCGGATAAGCTGGAGGCTTATAAGGATGCCAATCTCTTAAAGGGCGGTCTTGTGTACGCGGATGCGATCACCACGGTCAGCGATACGTATGCGGAGGAGATCAAGACGGCGTTCTACGGCGAGGGTTTAGACGGGCTGATGCGCGCCAGGGCGGCGGATCTGCGCGGTATTGTCAACGGTGTCGATTACACGGATTTCAGCCCGGAAGTAGATACGAATATTGAGTTCAATTATAATGCAGTGAACTTCCGCAAGGAGAAAGTGAAGAATAAACGGGCGCTGCAGGCGGAACTGGGTCTGAATCAGGATGATAAGGCGATGATGATCGGTATCGTATCCCGTCTGACAGACCAGAAGGGCTTTGACCTGATCGCTTATGTGATGGATGAACTCTGCCAGGACAATGTGCAGATCGTGGTGCTTGGAACCGGTCAGGAACAGTATGAGAATATGTTCCGCCATTTCGACTGGAAATACCATGGCAAGGTGTCGGCAAATATTTATTATTCGGATGCGCTGTCACATAAGATCTATGCGGCAAGCGACGCATTCCTGATGCCTTCGCTCTTCGAGCCCTGCGGACTGAGCCAGCTGATGTCCCTGCGTTATGGCACGGTGCCGATCGTGCGGGAGACCGGTGGTCTGAAAGATACGGTGGAGCCTTACAACGAGTATGAAGGAACCGGTACGGGATTCAGCTTTAAGAACTACAATGCCCATGAGATGCTTGGCACGATCCGTTATGCGGAGCATATCTACTATGATAAGAAGCGCGAATGGAACAAGATCGTGGACAGGGCAATGGCAGTTGACTTCTCATGGCATGTATCAGCGAAGAAGTATCAGGAGATGTATGACTGGCTGATCGGATAAGATCAGGGCAGGACGAAAGATATCGGAGCAAGTGTCGGACTTGTCAGTGCAGACATGAGGATTGCCTGACAGGCTGCCGCGCTTGCTCTTTTTCACATGAGACGTTATCGGTAACCCGGAGGTGCGCATGGGCGGACAAAAGAAACAGAATAATTTTGTGCTGCAGGCGGGAATTCTGGCAGCAGCGGGCATGATCGTCAAGGTGATCAGCCTGATCTACCGCAGTCCGCTTCTGAGTATCATCGGTCTGGAGGGAAACGGCTACTACAGCGAGGCGTACAATATCTATACGATCATCTTGCTGATCTCGTCCTACAGTATCCCTTCGGCGATCTCCAAGGTGATCGCCCAGAAAATGGCCTTCAGAGAATATGGGAATGCGCAGCGGGTCTTTCGGTGTTCCCTTCTTTATGTAACGATCGTGGGTGGGGCGGCAGCGGTCATTACTTTCGTGGCGGCGCCCTGGCTTGTGGGAGAGCATTCGGTGGTGGCGCTCCGGGTGTTTGCGCCAACGATCTTTTTCTCCGGGTTCCTGGGCGTGTTCCGCGGTTATTTCCAGGCGCACGGGTCGATGATGCATACCTCTCTGTCACAGATTCTGGAGCAGATTCTGAACGCGGTGGTCAGTATTCTGGCGGCCTGGCTGCTGATGAAGACGGTGGCAGGAGAGGGACAGACCACGCAGGCGATCTACGGTTCTGCGGGCAGCGCGCTGGGAACCGGCGCCGGCGTTCTGATGGCGCTTCTGTTTATGTTCGGTATGTATATGCTGAACCGTAAGATGATCGACAGAAGGGTGCGGTATGACCGGACGAAGCATGTGGAGAGCTACGGGGAGATCATCAGGACCATCTTCACGGTGGTCACGCCTTTTATCTTAAGCACGTTTATCTATAACTGTTCCACCGTAGTCAATATGAAGATCTACAAGTGGATTCTCATGGATTTCAGGGATGTGGATTACGTAACGGTTGCTATTGATTATGGGATCTTTGCCACGCAGGCGGTTTCGGTGGTCAATATACCGATCGCCATCGCTTCGGCGATGTCCTCGGCGACGATACCGGGAGTCTCCACCACTTTTATCCGGAAGGAATATAAGAAGACAAGGAAACAGGTGTCGAAGGCCATCCGCATGACGATGATGGTCTCCATACCGGCGGCCATGGGGCTTGGCCTTCTGGCGCAGCCCGTGATGCAGTTTATCTTTCCGCAGAAGGACTCACTGGAAAAGGCGTCGGGACTGCTTGCGGCGCTGGCGGTCTCCGTGGTCCTGTATGGCCTGTCCACGCTGACGAATGCGGTCCTGCAGGGGATTGGCAAGGTGAATACGCCGGTGATCCATGCGGCAATTGCTCTGGTAATCCAGATGGGCGCCCTGGTCGGGCTGCTTCTGTATACGGATCTGAATCTGTACGCCCTGGTGTGCGCCAATATCCTCTATTCGCTGGTCGTGTGCATCCTGAACCAGATCTCCGTGAGGAGGCATCTGAAATATAAGCAGGAGATCATGAAGACTTTCATCAAGCCGCTTGTTTCCGCCGTGGTCATGGGTGCCGTGGCGTTCGGCGTCTATCACGGGCTGTATCTGCTGCTGCCGGTGAGCCGGATCGTGCTGCTGATCGCCATCGGGCTGGGGGCCTGCGTCTACTTCGTGATGATCCTCTTTATCGGCGGCGTGAACGAGCAGGAGCTGCGGGCGTTTCCGAAAGGAGCCATGCTGGTGCATGTGGCAAAGAAGATGCATCTTTTAAAATAGCACGCGTGATTGTACGGGGCGATCATGTGTAAAACAGAAGATCAATGAAAAAATAAATTAAATACGGAAAGAGGGAATAAATGATTGTCCAAATACAAATACTGTTTGCGACAATCATTTTTCATTTCAGGAGGTAAAATCATATGGCAAACTTATCAGAGTTGGATTTACAGAATCTTCGCCACCTTATGGGCGGCTATGACGTGACGCACTGCAAGATGAAGGAGTATGCAGAGTGCGCGTCCGACACGAAGGTAAAGCAGTTCTTCGAGAAAGGCGCACAGTCCGCAATGCAGAACAAGCAGCAGCTGATGGAGTATTTAAGATAACGTAAGGTGTGAGAGTGTAAGAAGTAAGCGGTAACGTGAAAAAAAGAAGGAGGACTATTATGCAGATGGAAGAGAAGACAATGGTAGCGGATACGCTGACCGGCATTAACGGTGAACTGGTACGTTTCGGGGAGATGATCGCCCAGACGGAGAATAAGGAGCTGAAGCAGACATTGAAGCAGTTCCGCAATGCCTGTGAGCAGTCTCAGGAGGAGCTGTATCAGATCGCGCGTGAGAAATCCTATTATGTGCCGGCCGCAAAGGCAACCCAGGAGGAGATCGCGCATGTGAGATCTCTGTTTACGTCCAGCACGATCTAGTACTCTGGCAGCTGACTTTGCCCGAAAAGAAATCCCCGCAAAGAATCTGGTTCTACCAGATGGGTTCTTTGCGGGGATTTTGTATGCACTGCTTTAGATTCTGCTGCGTCGGTACAGGTATAGTAAACGAAATTTCTAATGTCGTTAACTATAAAATTATAATCACAGATGTTATCAATCGACTTGCCGGATGGCGGAGATATCCGAGTCGATGGCCATCGAATAATTGGTGTAGTACACCACGAATCCGGGCTTGGCCCCGGCGGGTTTCTTGACATGTTTCTTCTGGATATAGTCGATCTCCACCTTGGCCTGATCGCGTCCCTTGGAATAGTAGGCGGCCAGCCGGGCGGCTTCCTCGAAGGTGCGGTCGGGCAGTTCCTGCCCTTCCGTCTTGACGACCACATGGGATCCGGCCTTCTTCTTGGCGTGGAACCACCAGTCATTGCCGGTGGCGAACTTGAAGGTCAGTTCGTCGTTCTGGAAGTTATTCTTGCCCACATACATGTGAAAACCGTCGCTGCTGATATAGTGGAAAGGCCGGCTGGTGACCCTGGCCTTCTTCGTGCCGCCTTTTCTGCGGATGTAACCGCTCTCAATCAATTCTTCCCTGATCTGCACCAGGTCTTCCTCCTGCATGGCGATGTCCAAAGCGGCAAGGATGGATTCCAGATGTTCGATCTCTTCTTTAACCTGGACAGTCAATTCGGAGAGCGCTTCGTAGGTGCGTTTCAGTTTCCCGTATTTCTCGAAATATTTCTGCGCGTTCTCCTGCGGGGTGAGGGTAGGATCCAACGGGATCGTGATCGTCTCGTTCGTATAGTAGTTCAATGCCTCCATAGATTTGGAATCGGGTGTTATGTTATAGCCGTAAGTGTTGATCAGCTCCCCGTAAATCTTATATTTGTCCTTTTTCTCCGTATCCTGCATCTGTCTGATCTGCAGATCGTACTTCTTGATATTGCGCTCTAAGGCGGTCTGTACGATCTTGCGCAGATCCACGGATTTCTGACGGATGCGGGTCACCATGCTGCGCTGCGCGTAATACTGTTCGAGAACAACGCTGATGGAATCGAAGGTTCTGGCAGTCTTGTCGGCGTAGAGCGTCAGCGGCAGTGAGGCAAACTCTATGGGTTCCGGTCCGTTATAGAGGATAGTCGGTGTGAAAACACCTGTTATCACCTGCTGCAGCATGGCAGTGAGCGTGTCATACAGTGTATGCAGGGCCGTATCTTCCAGTACGTTGGCGGGCAGATCGGCGTCGATACCGGCGCGGAAGCATATTTCCTGCGCAATAATGGGAGAAAGTCCCGTGTAGGAGGTATAGAGCGCCTTGTAGGCTGCCATGGGCTTGCTGCGCATATGCTCACAGAAGTCTCCATAGGTCAGGAGAACACGGTCTTCCTCTGTCTTCAGGAAGGAAGCGTCAGCGCCGCTGTCAGTCTCCGTATACTGGGGGCAGAAACGGAGGGGATTCCATTTGTTCTGTGTCTGGGGGATGAAGTAATCCCGTCCGGGCAGCACTTCGCGGACGGAGCTGACCATGGCGGAGATATGCTTGATGCTGTCGATGATTCTGTCCTTGTCATCGCAGAAGATGATATTGCTGTGCTTGCCCATCACTTCGATAATCAGCTTCTTGCGGCACAGATCCCCCAGTTCATTCAGATGTTCCAGTTCCAAATGGATGATCCGCTCTAAACCCGGCTGGGCAATGTTTAAGATGCGCGCATTCTGCAGGTGCTTGCGAAGCAGCATACAGAAGCCCGGCGCGGTCAGGGGGCTTTGCTTGTTTCTCTGGGTCAGATAGACTAAGGGCAGGGAGGCGTCCGCGGACAGCAGAAGCCTGTACTGCGTGCCGTTATTCTTAATGGTTAACATAAGTTCATCATTTTCCGGTTGGGCGATCTTATAGATCCGGCCGCCGGAGAGTGTTTCTTTCAGCTCTGATACGATATTTGCAATGGTGATGCCGTCAAAAGCCATGATGGTTCCTCCTGTTTTACGCTTACAATGGGTTAGATCCGGTATCATTCTATAATAAATGAAGGGAATTTTCAACTTTCTTGACTACTAGGGGTAATTATTCTATAATAAAATCTGTACGCACAGGCAGGATAGAGGGTGGCTGTGCCAGTACAACACAGGAAAGGCAAGTGCACGACTATGATAAAGAGTATGACCGGTTTTGGCAGATGTGAGATCGCCAGAGGGGAACGCAGGATCAGCGTGGAGATGAAGTCCGTCAACCACAGATATCTGGATGTGAGTATCAAGATGCCCAAGAAGCTGAGTTTCTTCGAGGCGGCGATACGCGGCGAGCTTAAGAATTATATCCAGCGCGGGAAGGTGGATCTTTTCATTAATTATGAGGATCTCACGGAATCCAATGTGTGCGTGAAGTACAATAAAGAACTGGCCGCCGAGTATATGATGTATCTGAACAGGATGGCGGAGGACTTTGCCTTGGAGAACGATATCCGTGTGTCTGCCCTGTCCCGGTATCCGGAAGTGCTGAGCATGGAGGAGCAGACGGTTGACGAGGAAGAACTGTGGCAGCTTCTGGCAGAGGCGGTAAGGGGCGCCGCGGAAGGATTCGTGGAGACCAGGGTCAGGGAAGGTGAGAACCTGAAAAATGACCTGCTCGGCAAGCTTAACGGCATGTTGGAGCATGTGGACTATATCACGCAGCGGTCCCCGCTGATCATTGCGGAGTATAAGCAGAAGCTTCGGGAGAAGGTGAAGGATCTTCTGGAAGATGCGAATGTGGACGAGAGCCGTCTGCTGATGGAGGTCACGATCTTTGCGGATAAGGTGTGTGTGGACGAGGAGCTGGTGCGGCTGCGGAGCCATATCGAGACGACGAGAGAGAATCTGCAGCAGGGCGGCAGCATCGGACGTAAGCTGGATTTTATCGCCCAGGAGATGAACCGGGAGGCGAACACGATTTTATCCAAGACCAACGATCTGGAGATATCGAACCGGGCCATCGAGTTAAAGACGGAGATCGAGAAAGTACGCGAGCAGATCCAGAACATTGAGTAGACGGATGACAGGCCTGCCGTGACGGTTCCGGGGAAAGGGACATGACGGGCAGTGTGGAGGAAGGCAGGAACAGGATGCAGTGAGAAAGAGGGGCATCGGACATGGGAAGGCTGATTCATGTGGGATTCGGCAACGTGGTCAATACGGGAAAGATTATCGCGATCGTCAGCCCGGATTCTGCGCCGATCAAGCGTATGGTGCAGAAGGCGAAAGAGACGGGAACAGCGATAGACGCTACACAGGGGCGTAAAACGAAAGCAGTGCTGGTGATGGAAAACAACCAGATCGTGCTGTCGGCACTCCTTCCGGAGACCATTTCCGGCAGAGCACAGATGGAAGGCGGAGAGGCAGATGAAGCGTAAAGGTATTCTGATCATTATATCCGGGTTCTCCGGAGCGGGGAAGGGAACCCTGGTCAAGAAGCTGGTGGAGAAATACGACGGCTATGCATTGTCCATTTCTGCGACCACCAGGGAGCCCAGGCCGGGAGAAGAGGACGGCCGGGAGTATTTTTTCCTGAAAAAGGAGGAGTTTGAACGTAAGATCGCCGAGAACGGGCTGATCGAGTACGCCTGTTATTGCGACAATTATTATGGGACACCGCGGGCGTATGTGGAGGAGCAGTTAGAGGACGGCCGGGACGTGATCCTGGAGATCGAGATCCAGGGCGCCCATAAAGTAAAGCAGCAGTATCCGGATGCGCTGACGCTCTTCGTGATGACGCCTGACGCGGAGGAGCTCAGGTACAGGCTGGAAAGCCGGGGCACGGAGACGGCGGAAGTGATCGAGAAGCGTATGCAGCGCGCCGCCAAGGAAGCCATGGGCATCGAGAAGTATGAGTATATCGTGGTGAACGATAATCTGGAGAAGTGTGTCGACGAGGTACACAGGATCATCATGGCGGCTCACAATGCAGCGCATAGAAATATAGAATTTATCGATAATATCAGAAAAGAACTGGAAGGAGAAGTGTAATGTTACATCCATCTTATGCAGATTTGATCAATGTGGTAAACAGCGGCGTGGAGGAAGGGGAGGATCCGGTAGTAAACAGCAGATATTCTATCGTGATGGCGACTTCCAAGCGGGCGAGACAGATTATCGCCGGCGACGAGGAGCTGGTAAACGGCAAAGGAAAGAAGGCGCTCTCCGTGGCTGTGGAGGAGTTAAACCAGGGCAAGATCAAGATCCTGGGTGAAGAAGACAAGGACGAGAAGGAAGTAAAAGAAGAAGGGCAGGAAGCAGCAGCGGAAATGGAAGCGGAAGCGGAAACAGAAGTGGAAGCAGATACGGAAGCGGAAGAAGTATAACGATGAAGAAGAAAATATTGTTCGTATCTCTCGGGTGTGACAAGAACCTGGTGGATTCCGAGATGATGCTGGGGCTGCTTGCAAAGGGCGGCTATGCGTTTACCGATGATGAGCGGGAAGCGGACGTTGTGGTGGTCAATACCTGCTGTTTCATCAACGACGCCAAGGAAGAGAGCATCAATACGATTCTGGAGATGGCGGAGCTTAGGAAGAGCGGCGCCATCGAAGGGCTGATCGTGACGGGGTGTCTTGCCCAGCGCTACAGGGAGGAGATCCAGACGGAGATCCCGGAGGTGGATGCGATCCTGGGGACAATGGCGATCGATGAGATCGTAAAGACCCTGGAGGAAGTAAGCAGGGGGATAAAAAACAACCGTTATAAAGATCTTGACGGGAAGCCGCTGACAGGTGTGGAGCGTGTGGTCACTACGGGCGGCCACTATGCCTATCTGAAGATTGCGGAAGGGTGCGACAAGCACTGTACTTACTGTATCATTCCCAGGGTGCGGGGCAATTATCGCAGCGTGCCGATGGAAAGCCTGGTGCAGGAAGCAGAGAAGCTGGCCGGACAGGGCGTCAGGGAACTGATCCTGGTGGCGCAGGAGACGACGCTCTACGGGGCAGACCTGTACGGACATAAGGCGCTGCCGGAACTGCTGCGCAGATTATGTGCGATAGACGGGCTGTACTGGATACGGATCCTGTACTGTTATCCGGAGGAGATAGACGAGGCGCTGATCGAGACGATCCGGCAGGAGAAGAAGATCTGTCATTATCTGGATCTGCCCATTCAACATGCTTCCGATCCCATCCTGCGCAGGATGGGGCGCAGGACGAACAGAGAGCAGCTGGAGCAGACGATCGGCAGACTGCGGCAGGAGATCCCGGATATCTGCCTGCGTACCACGCTGATCACCGGTTTTCCGGGGGAGACGGAAGAGGATCATGCGCAGCTGCTTGATTTTGTCGACCGCATGGAGTTCGACCGGCTAGGTGTTTTCCCGTATTCGCAGGAGGAGGATACGCCGGCGGCGCTGATGGAGGACCAGATTGAAGAGGAAGTCAAACAGCAGCGGCTCGCGGAACTGATGGAGCTGCAGCAGGAGATCGCTTTTGCGGCGGCGGAGGATATGGCAGGCCGGGTAGTCACGGCCGTGATCGAAGGGAAGGTTGCCGACGAGAATGCCTATGTGGCGCGTACGTATAAAGATGCCCCCGGTGTGGATGGGCTGTTGTTCGTGGAAACGGGACGGGAACTGATGACCGGTGATTTTGTCAAAGTCAGAGTCAGCGGTGCCTGTGAATATGATCTGATGGGAGTGTTGGAAGATGAATTTACCGAATAAACTGACGATGTTTCGTGTGATCTTGATTCCTTTTTTTGTGGTGTTCCTATTGGTTGACATAACATCTGTCGACAAATGGATAGCACTTGCTATTTTTATCATTGCCAGCCTGACGGATCTGTTGGACGGCAAGATTGCCCGTAAGTATAATCTGGTGACGAATTTTGGCAAATTTATGGATCCGCTGGCGGATAAACTGCTGGTCTGTTCCGCGCTGATCTGCCTTGTGGCGCTTGACAGGATACCGGCATGGATGGTCATCGTGATCATTGCCAGAGAGTTTATCATCAGCGGTTTCAGGCTGGTGGCGTCGGACAACGGCGTGGTGATCGCGGCAAGCTACTGGGGGAAGTTCAAGACCACTTTCCAGATGATCATGATCTGTCTGATGATCGCGGATCTGGAGGCGTTGCAGCTTCTGACTCTGGTCGTGACCTGGGCGGCCGTGATTCTCACTGTGGTGTCGCTTATAGATTATCTGGTGAAGAACAAGGACGTTATGAAGGATACAAAGTAAACGGATCTGGTATGGCATTATTGCAAATATAGAGAAACAGATCTGGTATGGCATTGTCGTAAATGTAGAGAACACGATAGAAGGATGAGTATATGATCGCAGAACTGATTTCAGTGGGAACAGAGATTTTATTGGGCAATATCGTGAATACCAACGCGGCCTTCCTGTCCGAGAAATGCGCGGGGCTTGGCCTCTCCTGTTACTATCAGGATGTGGTGGGAGACAATGAGGACAGGCTGTTTGAGACGATCAGGACGGCTCTTGGCAGGGCCGATATCCTGCTCTTGTCAGGCGGGCTGGGGCCCACGCAGGATGATCTGACCAAGGAGGTGGCGGCTAAGGCGATGGGCAAAAGCCTGTATCTCCATGAGGAGAGCAAGGCGGCCATCCAGAACTTCTTTGAGAAAAGGGGACTGGAGATCACGGACAATAACTGGAAACAGGCCATGGTGCCGGAAGGCTGTATTGTGGTGGCCAATCCCAACGGCACGGCGCCGGGTATCATTATGGCTGAGAATGGAAAGCACGTGATCCTGATGCCGGGCCCGCCGAACGAGATGATTCCCATGTTTGAGACGTCGATCATGCCCTATCTGGCCGGTCTGCAGTCCTGCGTGATCTATTCCCAGACCGTGAAGATCTGTGGTGTGGGAGAGAGTAAGGCGGAGACCATGGTGGCGGATCTGATCAGGGAGCAGACCAATCCCACGTTGGCCACTTATGCCAAGACCGGAGAGGTGCATCTGCGCGTAACGGCCAGGGCGGAGGATGAGAAGGCGGCCAGGAAGCTGGTGAAGCCCATGGTCAAGGAGCTGAAGGGGCGGTTTGGCAATCATGTCTATACAACGGAAGACGACGTGACGCTGGAGAAGGCGGTGGTGGATCTGCTTCTGGCCAACAAACTGACCGTGAGCACGGTGGAATCCTGTACGGGAGGACTGGTGGCGGCCAGGCTGATCAATGTGCCCGGCGTGTCGGAGGTCTTTAAGTCGGGCTATATCACCTATTCCAATAAGGCGAAAAGGAGACTGCTTGGCGTCAAGAAGAATACACTGGCAAAGCACGGGGCGGTCAGTGAGGAAGTTGCCAGAGACATGGCGAAGGGAGCGGCCACGGTATCCAAAGCGGACGTGGTGGTCAGCGTGACCGGTATCGCCGGACCGGATGGCGGCACGGAGGAGAAGCCGGTGGGACTGGTGTATATCGGCTGTTATGTATGTGGACGGTGCACGGTCAGGAAATGTCTTTTCAGCGGCGACCGCGCCAAGATCAGGGAGAACACGGTCTCGTCCGCATTGTCTCTGATGCGGGAATGTATCCTGCAGTATTACAGTGAAGTGACATTTGGCGGCAAGGACAAATAGCATAGGCGGCATGGAGTGTATTCATGCCGCCGCAACAGCCGGAAAGCGGCCAATCGTAACAATGGAAAGACGGAGGGTAAGAGGGAATGGGCCGATCGGAAGAGTTTGACGATCCTAATAACAGCAGAGAGGAAACGGATGTCGTTTCCGATACGTATACGTCCGAGAGCGCTGACGATGTCTATCGTATGCCGGATGTCACCAGGGAAGGAACGGCAGAGCAGGGGCAGGACAAGGACAGCAGTCCCTATGGCGGCGGTGCCCCTTCCGGGCCAGACGGCAGCCAGTGGACGCAGAACGGTAACCCGTATCAGAACAGTCCTTATGGCAACGATCCTTATGGGAGCCGGCAGGGGCAGGAGGGCAATGCCTATAATGATAATCCGTACAACGGTGGTCAGTACAATGGTAATCCATACAGCAGCAATCAGTACAATGGCAATCCCTATAACGGTAATCAGCACAATGGCAATCCCTATAACGGTAATCAGCACAATGGCAATCCCTACAGTCCCTATGCCGCACCGGCAAAGAAGCATAATACCGGCTTGATTATTGGCATTGTGGCAGGTATTATCATCCTGTTTCTGATCGCTGCTTTTGCATTGACTTATAAGGCAGTGTCTCTGTTTGCAGAAGAGCGGGAGCGGCATCGTCGTGACAGTTATGAAGAGCATCAGTTTCATGATGACCGGGAGAAGAATCGAAAAGAGCGCAGAGAAGAGAATGATCCGAATGACTATGATGATTATTTTGACGACTCTTACGATGATTATTTTGATGACGACTATTTTGACTATGGTTATGATGATTATGATTATGACGACTACGACTATGATAATGACCAGTACTACACCCTGCATGATGATATCAGAGAGGATCTGTCGTATTCGGTAGAGTTCGACTACTTTGAGTATGAGCCGGACGATGACGATGTGGCGATCGTGGTGTCCTATCCCATAATACGAGGAGAAAATGTACCGAATCTTGAACATCTGAACGATGTGATCCAGGAGGAGGTTGACCTTTTCAAGGATTATTACGAAGAAGAGTACATAGAGTATATGGAGGATGAAGACAGTTATTTTACGGCTCTTTCGTCCGGTTACGTTACTTATATGGATGAGGAGAAGTTAAGTATCGTTTTTTCTGAATATATTTATTCCGATTTTTATGATTCTGCATATTTATATTGTATCAATATCGATATGGAAAATGGAGTTATTCTGGAAAATGAGAATATTCTCAGTATTGATGATGCGTTTTCTGTGGAATTTAGAAAGCAGAGTGATATTCAGAATGGCGAGATCGTATATGTAACCGGCATGACAGATCAGGAGATCACAGAACTTTTTAATTCTCCGGATGTTATTGTTTTCTATACACCGAAAGGGATGGAGATTGGATTTAACTATGAAGAAGGCTGGGTTACGGTTACTTATGAGGAGTATGAGCAATATCTGAAGGTTTTCTGATTCGCAGCAATAGATAGAAAGATCCCCGGAATCTAACAGTTCCGGGGTTTTTTACGTGCACCTTCATATTTTTCAATCAGTGTTTTTCAAATACCGGCATATAGTCGATGGGGGCGTCCACGTTTACGACACAGTTCCCATCGTAGACCGTGCCTGTGGAGGTCAGCATCCAGCGGCCCTCCGGCAGATAGACGTCACGCTTGTACTCATGAAGATGCAGGATCGGCGCCACCAGATACCGGTCGCCGAACATATACTGGTCCTGCAGCTCCCAGCACTTTTCATCCTGCGGGAACTCATAGAACATGGCCCGAAGCAGCGGGGAACCGGTTAAGTGCGCTTCCTCGAAGAGCCGCTTGATGTAATCGTGCAGGGAAACACGGACGTCATAGTATTTCTTCATAATGGCATAGTTGTCTTCTCCGTAGCTCCACAGCTCGTTGGGCTGGCCCGTGTGCAGGTAACCGCCGCCCCAGTCGCGGTCATCTAACGGCGGGATGTTGAAGGGGCCGCGATCCCCGTGCATCCGCAGTACCGGAGAGTACACGGCGAACTGATACCAGCGGATCAGAAGCTGTCTGAAATCGGGGTCATTGATGTCGTCGGTCATGAAACCGCCGATATCGGTGGTCCACCAGCAGATTCCAGCTAAGCCCATATTCAGGCCGCACTGCAGTTGGTCGGCGAAGGCTTCGAAGGTGCTCGGCACGTCGCCGGACCAGATCACGTTGCCGTATTTCTGGGAACCGGCCCAGGCACAGCGCAGCAGATTGACCACCGGTCTGTCTCCTTTGCTCATTTCGTCATAAAAGGCGCGGCTGAACATCTGCGGATAGAGATTGCCGACTTCGAGAGCCGTGCCGCTATAGTAGCGGTAGTGATCGTAGTCATATACGCCGAAATCCGGTTCGGAGTTATCCAGCCAGAAGCCGTCTATGCCATAGTCGTAATAGTTTTTGCGGCAGACTTCCCACACATAGCGGCGTGCCTCCGGGTTAAAGGCGTCCACCTCCAGGCAGTCGCCCTGGAAGTCATAGGTCTGGGCAGCGCCCCGCTCCGTGCGGATCAGCAGACCTTTTTCCAGCATGGGACCGAAATTCTCACTTCTGCGGTCCACGGACGGCCATACGGAAACGATGACCTTGATGCCCATGGAATGCAGTTCATCCACCATGGCCTTCGGATCCGGCCAGTAGGTCTGATCGAATTTCCAGTCGCCCTGCAGAGTCCAGTGGAAGAAATCGATGACGATCTGGTCGATGCGGATGCCCTCCTTCTGATATTGGCGGGCTACGGTCAGCACTTCATCCTGGGTCCGGTAGCGCAGCTTGCACTGCCACAGGCCCATCAGATCTTCCGGGAACATGCCCGCCCGTCCGGTGACGGCAGTGTAGTTGTACAGGATCTGTTTCGGAGTATCCGCGGCGGTGATCCAGTAATCCATCTCCTTGGTGGCGTTAGCGATCCATTCGTAGTAATTGCGGCCGAAGGTCACGCGTCCTACGGCCGGGTTATTCCACAGGAAACCATAGCCCAGCGAGGACACGGCGAAGGGAACGGAGATCTGGGAGTTGCGTTGCGCCAGCTCCAGCACGCAGCCCTTTAAGTCCATGCAGTCCTGCTGATACTGTCCCATGCCGAAGATCTTCTCTTCCCTGCGGCTCTCGAATTTCACGTTCAGGGAAAATTCCGAACCGCCGATGATGCCTTTCCATTCGCGGTTTGTGATCTTCAGGCAGCGGCTCTCCCGGGACAGGGTGCCGTCGTAATTGCGGAAATATTCGCGCAGGATCAGTTTGTCATCCTTGTAAAAAGAGATGACGCCCGCAAAGTTGACGACAGCTTTCAGCTTGCCGTTGGTGATGGTGGCAAGTTCCCGTTTGTCAATAGTGCCGTCTCCGACCCAGTGATCTTCCTCGGTGATGGTGATCCGGGTATCGCACCGTGCCGGGATTTCCGTCAGTGCCCGGTTATTTCCGGTGAAGGGGGCGTTGATGCGGGTGCGGACACGGAAGGAATCCTGTCCCCAGGCTTCGATCAGACCCTGCTCGCCTTGATGATAGAATCGTAATGCGCCGTTGTCATTTTCAAATCTCATGATGATCCTCCTCATAAAAAGTGATTTGTTTGCTGCTGTGATCAGATAGTGATATAATACTATTGTGCAATATAGAAAACTACGTAAATTCTATCAGATAGTAATACTATTATACTATTGTTCTTCTGTATTTAGCCACAGGGAGGTAAGAATGTCGAATAAAGATAAGGAAGAGAGAAGGCGGCACAGCACATCTTTTATACCATACAGCTATTATGAATGCCGGATTCCGCAGTATTTCGGGAATGTACCCATGCACTGGCACGGTGAGTTCGAGATCAACTATATTGTAAGCGGGAGGGGAACGTTTATATGCGGTAACGACAGGTTCCTGGCGGGGGAGGGAGACATCCTGGTGCTGCCGCCGAATATGCTTCATGCGGCATATCCGGATCAGGGAGGCGAACTGGTCTATCAGGCGCTGGTCTTTCATCCGGTGATGCTGGGGGCCGGTACGAACGACCGCTGTACCACGGAGTGTATCCGGCCGCTTATGAACGGTACGATGAAGGTGCAGGTGCTGATCTCGGCAGATGCCGGGAAGTGTGATCAACATACGGAGGCTTGTGCCGGGAATGATACGGGGGATTCGTATGGGCAGATGCGGGAGGCGGTGGAGCAGATCTTCGCCTGTGTCACAGGGGAGAAACCGTTGCCGGATCTGCTGCTTAAGAGCGAGCTTATGAGATTATTCTGGCTGTTGGAGACACAGGAGGCGTATCTGCGCCGGGAGGATACGGGAATCGATTATTGCGAGGCCATACGTCCGGCGCTGGAATATATGGTAAAGAATTTCCGGGAGGATATCACGGTGGCGCAGCTGGCCGGTCTTGCACATCTGAGTGAGAGTTATTTTATGAATTGTTTTAAAAAAGCAGTGGGTGTCAGCGCCATCGGCTATCTGATACAGCTGCGCATGAATGCGGCCTGTGAGGCGTTAGCCTGTACAAAAGAGCAGATCTCGGAGATCGCGCTGGCCTGCGGGTATGAAAACCTCTCCAATTTCAACAGGCAGTTTAAGAAGACGGCCGGCTGTTCTCCGAAGGAGTACCGGAAACAGAGCGCAAGGCAATGGTCCGGTGATTTCCGGACACTGCGCAGACACTCCTTTGACAGGGAACAATAGGACGCAGGAAACAGAAGTATTTTCAGAAAATAAGCTGCACGAGAAGCATATAGCAGATCGTACCGCCGGCGATGGACAGAAGCATCTGGCGCTTCCACAGATGCAGGCCCACCACAACAAGGATGGCGGCCAGTTCCGGCAGGCCGTGGCTGCCGGAGAGGACGGAAACGTTTTTCAGGCAGTAGACCACCAGCATGCCGAAGATGGCAGCAGGAAGGGCTTTGCCTAAATATTGTATGTATCCGGGCGTCGGCTTCCTGGAGGAGAACAGCAGGAAGGGCAGAAATCTTGTGGCCATGGTGCCCAGTGCGCAGAGCGCTATGGTGATGATCCGTTGGGTCAATGTCATGCCATGTCACCTGCCTTTTCAATGGGAGTGCGAAACAGAGTAAGGAGTAGCAGGATGCCGGCCATCGTCGGGATCAGAAAGGAATCCGGGCCGAAGAACAGAAGGCAGACGACCGAGGCGGCAATGCCGATCGTTGCGGTATAGTGCCTTTTTTCTTTGAGCCACTGCTCGAGGAAGATGACCACGAACATGGCGGTCATGACAAAATCCAGTCCTTCCGTATCAAAGGAGATCAGGGAGCCGAGCAGTCCGCCGAGGGCGGCGCCCGTGACCCAGTAAATGTGATTGAACAGCGTCACGAAGAACATAAACCACCCCTGGTCCACGCCTTCGGGGATCCGTGCCGAACAGTTGATGGAAAAGCTCTCGTCACACATGCCGAAGATAAGATATATTTTTTTGAGGTCGGTGCCTTTGAATTTATCCAGCATGGCAATACCGTAGAACAAATGTCTGGCCTGTATCATCAGGGCCATGACAAGCGTCTGTACCGGGGCAAAGGCGGAAAGCAGCATCTCTACCGCCACGAATTCGAGAGAGCCGCCGAAGATCGTCAGGCTCATGAACAAGGGATAGAGGACGCTAAAACCGGATACGTTCATATAGACGCCATAGGTTATGCCCAGAAACCAGAATCCGGCGAAGATCGGGATGGTGTGCGGGAAGGCATGGCGGGCAGCCTGCCTAATCTTTCGGCTGTTCTGGCTGATATGTGGAATTTCATTCATTGGTTTTTCTCTTTTCATAGTTCTGTATTTGGGGTTCCATAGTTATCAGGGGTTACGATCTGCACTGGTCATATCCGTCCGCCCACAGGTCAAAACCTTTATGGTTAAGCATGATTATTCCCCCTGTTGTGTCAATTTTCAGTCTGATTATAGTCTATTTTTGTAAAAAAGACAAAGGTTTTTATATTTTCTGTTCTATAAAGTGTCAGACATATGTCTGCTAAGCGGAGTACTGTAAATACGAAAAAAGTTACCTGGCAGAGAGATAATAAAATAAAAAAATGTAACCTTTTGCTCACTTTGTGCGTGTTTAAAGCAAAGGAGGTGAAACACATGGATAGCGGGAAGGACATAAGGGAAGCGGTCGTAAAATACAGCGATACCCTCTATAAAATCTGTATTGTCATACTCTGCAACGAGTATGATGTTCAGGACGCCATACAGGATACAATTTTGCCGATATCTGGAAAAGAGGCCGGAATTTCGTGATGAGGAGCATGAGAAGGCCTGGCTGATCCGGGTGGCTACCAATATCTGCCGTGACATGATACGTTTCCGAATCCGGCACCCAAAGGTTTCCATCGATGAAGTAGAAAATACTCTGACGGCGCAGGGAGCTTTAGAAGGATAGCAGCGGCAGCAGCGCTTTTTCCGGCTTTGCGGCAGGGAATGACATAAAGAACAGAAAGAAACACTTTCAACGATTGAATTTGGGCGTTTGCTGAAACAGACAGATGGGAGTAGAAATGAAGAAAAATATCCAAAGTTATTGGTTGCTTTTGTGGCTGTTTTAACGCTTGCAAATGCTTTTTTGCTGACAGGATGTGGGAAAATGGAGAATACCGGCTTACAGGCAGATCAGGAAGTACAGTCTGAGATTTCGGAAACAGAACAGGAAATAATATCAGCCCAAACGGATGTGGATCCTGCCCGGACACAGACTGACGAACAGAGTGTGACAACGGGCGGTATAATGCGGGCATACTCTGACAAGGAAAAAGAGCGTATGGCTAAGCTGCAGGAATCCTATCAGAATGAAACCGCAAAGCCTGAAAAGATGATCCGGGAGGTGGACAGCGCGGAAGAAGTGACAGAAGGAACGCTCTGTTATATCATATCCACCGGAGAATATTATCTGCCGGACAGGGAGCTAACCGACGAGGAACTGCTGGAGATTATTGACTGCAATTTCCGGATATCTCTTAACATGAATCGGAAGACGCAGGCGCAGTGGGATGAGGAGACTCGCGCAGAGAGAGCTGAGCTTGAGGCAAAGGTGAAGGCGGCAGGCGGTATCAGCGAGGAGAAAGCGGTAGAGATTGCACAGAAAGCAATGGAAACAGACCTTGGTGAAAAAGCAAAAGAATTAAAGCTAGGTGTAGATGAGACTTTTGGCTGGAGTTCAGATCTGTGTGTGGCGGATTGGAGCGAAATAAAGGAAAAGGATAAGGGAGCGTTAGCTTATTCCGTTGGATTTGGCAATGTGATAGAAGACGAAACGGAGATAGAGGACTGGCTCAATTACGTATGTGTGGTTAATGCTGTGGATGGCAGCATTTTAGAGGCTTATACGATACAGGGATGGGATAATACTACATATTATGAGCATTAATAAAGCTGCGAGATGAAAAATGTTCAGGAGACGCTAAAGTGCCAAGGAGTTATGACGAAATCCGATAAAGTGCCCCAGATGACAGCCGCATCTGCGCAGGCGCGTTCATGGCGGTGAAGAAGAAAGGGGAAGATAGATAATAAAAATTGTTTTATCCCCTGTAATCTGATATGATTAAAAACAGTGGCTATCCTTTTTGAGATCAGCAACGTTATCATTTATAATGGATAAGGATTTATCATAAACGATATGAGACGTATGTGGACAAAGCGAAGGGATACCCGGTATGGACAGAGATTTTTTGCTTGTGCAGAAGATGCGCATGGGAGACGAAGAGGCAGTTGAGAGTTTCGTGACAAAATATTATGCCCGGATCCTGTCTTACTGTCAGGTACAGATCGGGGATCACGGCTATGCGGAAGACATGACGCAGGAGACCTTCGAGCGGTTTTTCCGCTCCCTGAAGCAGTACAGACACTATGGAAAGGCGGCTAACTATCTGTATGTGATCGCTGCCAATGTGTGTCATGACTACCACAGGAAACGCAGGGAGATCGTGACGGAGACCCTGTCGGAACAGGCGGATGTGCGTGCTGATAACCCGGAGGCGCGGCTGGATGTGCAGATGGCCTTCCGGCGTCTGCCGGAGGAAATACGGGAGACTGCCATACTTTATTTCCTGCAGGAACGGAAGCAGAAGGATATCGCGGCGATGCTGGGAATCGGGCTGCCGCTTGTAAAGTACAGGATCAGGCGGGCGCGGGAACTGTTGACCGCTTATCTGAGGGATGTATGAAAAGCCGCTATGCGAGGGAAACAGGATAGAACAAGGGAAGCGGTGCAAAACAGTGTGATCAGGAGGAATACCATGGCAAGTGTATACGACAGGGCGGATATTTATGATCTGCTGGAGGATGAAAGCAGGTACGAAGCGTACGAAAGGCATTGGGAGAAGGTACTTAAGGACAGGCCGGTGAAAACATTTCTGGATGTGAGCATCGGTTCCGGCAGCGTCACACTGCCGCTTGCAGGGCTTGGGATCCGCCTGTCCGGTTCCGATTTAAGTAAGACAATGCTGGAGCGGTGCAGGAAAAAGGCGCAGCTGCGTCAGGTTGACATAACATTAAAGCAGTGTGATTTCCGTGCGGTTTCCGGAGAATTTCCGGAGCAGTTTGACTGTGTGGCCAGTACGGGTAATTCGCTGCCCTATGTGAGCAATGGGGACGTACTTCTGACGCTTGGACAGATGGACCGACTGGTGAGACCGGGCGGTTACCTGTATTTTGATGTGCGCAACTGGGATAAGATTCTGAGGGAACGGAACCGTTTCTATCTGTATAATCCCTTTTTTGACGGCGATACAAGGATCAATCTGATCCAGGTGTGGGACTATCATGCAGATGATACGATGACATTCAATCTGCTCTATACGTTTGAGAAGGA
Organism: uncultured Lachnospiraceae bacterium; assembly: GCA_947564645.1. Classification (GTDB taxonomy): domain Bacteria; phylum Bacillota; class Clostridia; order Lachnospirales; family Lachnospiraceae; genus UBA3282. The sequence goes on along the minus strand of CANOCU010000001.1, from coordinate 19,975 downwards.
CAACCGGATCTTTCAGAAGGAGAAGTTCGAGGAGCATTATATTCCGGTCAGAAGACAGCTGCTGCTTGACAGATTACGGGAAATGGGGTACGAAGATATCCGGATTATGAATTTTCCGGCTTATAGGGAGAACGTGGATGTGGAGGAAGCGGACTGGTATTGCGTGATCGCCAGGAAGGAAGCAGGAGCATGATGCCGAAGCGCCCAGACAGGGGATTGTAAATTAATTCTGTCTGTCGGTTGCAGAAAGACAATGGCAGCTGTTATAATAAAAGTGTAAGCCGCTGTTTTCGCAAATGCAGACGATCCTTGACGGGCGGAAGAAGATTATGGATGATTGTAAGCCAGATGAAAAGAAGGTATGACAACATGGGTTCATTCGTGGAATTTAAGAACGTCGGTAAGATATACCATATGGGAGAGATCGATATCGAGGCGCTTAAGAACGTTAATTTCTCCATTGAAAAAGGAGAATTCTGCGTTGTGGTGGGCGCTTCCGGTGCGGGTAAGACGACGATCTTAAATATACTCGGCGGCATGGACGGGCTTTCTTCCGGGCAGGTGCTGCTGGACGGGAACGAGATCTCGGCCTATAACAGGAAACAGCTGACGGCTTACAGGCGGTATGACATCGGCTTCGTGTTTCAATTCTATAATCTGGTACAGAACCTGACGGCCCTCGAGAATGTGGAGCTGGCGGCACAGATCTGTAAGGATCCGCTGGATGCCGGAACCGTCCTTGAGATGGTGGGCTTAAAGGAGCGGGCGAACAACTTCCCGGCGCAGCTGTCCGGCGGAGAACAGCAGCGGGTGGCGATCGCCAGGGCGCTTGCGAAGAATCCGAAGCTTTTGCTTTGTGACGAGCCGACGGGGGCGCTTGACTATAACACAGGCAAGGCCGTTCTTAAGCTTCTGCAGGATGCCTGCAGGAAAAATGGGATGACAGTGGTGGTCATTACCCATAACCAGGCGCTGACTGCCATGGCAGACAGGGTTATCACGGTAAAGAGCGGGACTGTGTGGAAGATGGAGATGAACGAACATATTGTTCCGGTAGAGGAGATAGAGTGGTAGGATACGATAGGGTAGTGTATCGCTCTTATGGTAACAGGCGGGCAGGGGCTGTTTTGCTGCAGGAGTCATATTAATGGGCAATGGAATGATCAAAACAACGATCAGAGAGATAAAAGGGAGTCTTGGACGTTATATGGCGATCCTGGCGATCGTGATGCTGGGGGTAGGGCTTTTCATGGGATTAAAAGCGACTACGCCGGCGATGATCGTCACGGAGAATGACTATCTGGCGGAACAGGACTTCTTTGATTTCCGGCTGCTGTCTACGGTGGGCTTTGACGAAGAAGCCGTGTCTGAGGTGGCGGCGCTTCACGAGATCGCCGATGTGGAGGGGGCGATATCCGTTGACGCACTGTGTGCTTTCGGGGAAGGCAACGAGTCCGTCTATAAGATCCACACGGTGCCGGAGAAGATCAACCGGGTGGTGGTGATCGCAGGGAGACTGCCGGAGAATGCGGATGAGTGCCTGCTGGATGCGGCCCGGTACGGGGAAGACATGCTCGGCAGTCAGATCACCGTGACGGACAGCAATGAGGAAGATACGTTGGAGATGTTTCAGGAGCGCACATTCACGGCGGTGGGGATCGTGCGTTCTCCTTATTATATTAATTTTGAGCGGGGGACCACTTCCATCGGAGACGGTACGATCAACGCTTTTCTGTATGTGCCCAAGGAGGCCTTTGACTGCGATTATCTGACGGAAATCTATGCTACAACCAAGCTGAAATACAAGGTGTATACGGATGAATATGAGGACTACATTGACGGTCTTGAGGGAAAGATGGAGGATATTACCCACGCTCTGACGGTGGAGCGGTATGACCGGGTGATCGCGGAGGCGCAGGAGAAGATCGAGGACGCGCAGACGGAACTGAATGATAAGAAAGCGGAGGCCAGGGAGGAACTGGACGACGCGTGGCAGAAGATCCTGGACGGGGAGCAGGAGATCGTGGACGGGGAGCAGGAGATCGCGGATGCCAGAAAGAAGATCGCAGACGGAGAAAAGGAGATCGCGGACGGGGAGCAGGAACTGATAGACGGCGAACAGGAGATCGCGGACGGCGAGAGGGAGATCGCGGAGAAGGAGCCGGAGCTTCTGGATGCGGAGGAAGAGGTCAGCTTTCATGAATGGGAGATTTTTGCCAATGAGCAGGAACTTCTGATCGCCAGAGATAAATTGGAGCAGGGCAAGCGGGAACTGGAGGAAAAGGCGAATCTGCTGCATGAGCAGGAGATGCAGGTGCTTTCAAAGGAGACAGAACTGAAGGAGCAGGAGGCGCAGCTGCGCGCACAGTTGGAAGCGCTGCCCGGACAGAAGGAGGCGTTAGAGCAGAAAGAAGCAGAGATTGCTGCCGGTCTGACGCAATTAGAGCAATGGTACGCATATGCACTTTTGCAGGCACCGGATGAGGAGACAAAGAATGCTGTTACGGCAGAATACGAGCAGAAGAGGGCAGAACTTGCAGCGGCGCAGGCACAGATTTCGTCCATGAAAGCAGAGATTGAGAAGGGGATCGGCCAGCTGCAGGGCGGTATTTCCCAGATACAGGCAGGGCTTTTACAGATTCAGGAGGGAAAAGGCCAGTTCGAGGAAGGAAAACGTCAGATCTCAGAGGCAAGGGAAGAGCTTGCCTTTCAGGAGCAGCTTCTTGTGGAGGCGGAGGCGGAACTTATGTCTGCCAAAGAGCAGGTGACGCAGGCCAGAAACGAATTGGAGGACGGCAAGGCAAAGCTTGCGCAGGCAAAGCTTGATTTAGAGGAAGGCCGGGCCGAGCTGGAACAGGGTAAGCTCGATCTGGCACAGGCGAAAAGAGACGTGGCGGATGCGAAAACAGAACTGGAAGAAGGGCAGGCGGATCTGGAGGAAGGTAAGATCGAACTTGCGGATGCAAAAGTAGAATATGCGGACGCGGAGAAGGAATTTGAGGAGGAAGTGGCGGACGCGCAGCAGAAGATCGATGACGCGCGGGAAGAACTGGCGAAGATCGAGGAGCCTGACGACTATGTGCTGACCAGAGACACCAATATCGGCTATGCCTGTTATGAAAGCGACTCCAATATCGTGGCGGCCATCGCCAACGTATTTCCGGTGTTTTTCTTCCTGGTGGCGGCGCTGATCTGTATGACGACCATGAACCGGATGGTGGAGGAGCAGAGAACCCAGATCGGCGTATTAAAGGCATTGGGATACGGCAATGGGGCGATCATGGGCAAGTATCTGTTCTATGCCGGGTCGGCGGCGACGGTGGGCGCGGCGCTTGGCTGTGTGATCGGCACATGGCTGTTTCCGCGTGTTATCTGGATGGGATATGGCATCATGTACAGCATGGGTGACATTCAGTACTATTTTGATATCCCGGTGGCCCTGCTTTCCCTGGCGGCGGCGCTTCTGTGTTCCATGGGTGCGGCGTATTTTTCCTGCCGGTATGAACTGCAGGGAGTGCCCGCGGGACTGATCCGTCCGAAGTCGCCTAAGAGCGGGAAGCGGATCTTCCTGGAAAGGATTCCGGTGATCTGGGGCAGGCTGAAATTCCTGCACAAGGTTTCCATTCGGAATATCGTGCGCTACAAGAAGCGGTTTTTCATGATGATCCTGGGGATCAGCGGCTGTACGGCGCTGCTTCTCACCGGTTTCGGCGTCAAGGATTCGGTGACGAATGTGGCGGATATGCAGTATGACGAGGTGCAGATCTATGATATCGGTGTCACCTTTTCGGAGCGGATAGAGGAAGCAGATAAGGAGGAGCTGGCGCAGAAGGCGGGAGACCTGCTGGCACAGACGGCGTATCATTATGAAGAGAGCGTGGAGCTGGAATTTGGCGGAAAGATAAAATCGATTTATCTGGAAGTGCCGGAGAATGCGGCGGAAATGGAGACTTTCTTAAATCTGCATACGGCGCAGGGAGAGCCGATCCCCTATCCCGGTGAAGGAGAGGCGGTTCTGACAGAGAAAGTGGCGAAGAATCTGGGAATCCGTGTAGGTGACGAGCTTGTGTTCCGGGATAATGACAGGAACAGCTTTACGGTAAGGATTTCCGGGCTGTGTGAGAATTTCGTCTCGAATTATATTTATATCGATCGTGAGACCTATACCGGACAGATGGGCGCAGAGCCGGAATACAAAGGCGCGTATGCGGTGGTGCGGGACGGCGTGAACGTTCATGAGGCGGCGGCCGTATTGTCGGATCTGGATCATGTGCTGGCGGTCTCCGTCACGGCGGATATGCGGCAGAGGATCGCGACGATGATGGAGAGTATGGATTATATTGTATTCCTGATCATCGCCTGCGCCGGAAGCCTTGCGTTTATCGTGCTGTACAACCTGACGAATATCAATATCACGGAGCGCATCCGGGAGATCGCGACGATCAAGGTTCTGGGGTTCTATGCCAGAGAGACGGCCGATTACGTCTTCCGGGAAAACCTGGTGCTGACCGGTATGGGAGCAGTGGTGGGGCTTGGCCTTGGAAAATGGCTGCACAGCTTTGTGATGTACAATATCAATATCGACATGATCTCCTTTAAGACGACGATCGTTCCGGTTAGCTATCTGTGGAGCCTGTTACTGACCTTCGTCTTTGCCATGCTGGTGAACGGCGTGATGTACTTTAAGCTGGAGAAGATCAATATGGCAGAGTCGTTAAAGTCGATCGAGTAGACCGGGAGACAAAACAGAAGGTAAAATAGAAGATAAAGTAAGAAGACAAAAACAGAAGGTAAAATAGAAGATAAAGTAAGAAGACAAAAACAGAAGGTAAAAATAGAAGACAGATAAAAGACGGACGATACTCGAAAGCGACTGCATTCGGCCCTGCAGGCTGTGCGGCAAGCGGCGGGTATCGTCTTTTTTTGTCTCATGAGGTCATGTTCCGGCCTTGCGGAATGGGGAATCCGTGCGTTTTTTTCCAGGAATCGGAACGGTTTCCTATCTTTTTATAAGGGGGCAGCGTTATTAATAGATATAGAAAGCGCTTTCTATAAAGGAAAATTTGAGACAAAGAGGAGTACAGATGTATGAAAGGGAAAGGATCGGACAGGCAATTCAGGAAAAAGCTGATGGCAGGGCAGAAGAGCTTATCACCGCCCAGACAGGAGGAGCATATGCGGGAGGTGGTGAGAAGTGCAAAGACGGCATTCTATGAAGGGGAACTTGACGATATCCTGACGGGAGCGGAATTTCTCTTTTGGCAGGCCGGCTACATCCATAAACGCTGGTGGATCCTGCAGGGGATGCTGCTTATGGCTTTGTGGCTGTTTCTATGCTGTGTGTCGGCCGGGGATCATGATATGCAGAGGCTTATGGGCGTTGCCGCGCCTCTGTTCGGGATCTTCATACTGCCGGAGATCTGGAAGAACCGGGAGGCGAACGCGCTGGAGGTGGAAGGGGCGGCCTACTATTTGCTGCGGCAGATCTACGCAGCCAGACTGTTTCTGTTCGGACTGGTTGATGTGGCGATGCTGACTGCTTTTGGACTGGCGCTGGTGGGCGGCGGCAGGATCCTGATGGAAGAGATCCTGTTCCAGTTCTTCCTGCCGCTTACCGTGACCGGCTGTATTTGCTTCCGCACGCTGTACAGCAGATGGATCGGATCGGAAGCGGCCGCCGTTTTCCTGTGCCTGCTCTGGTCTGCGGTCTGGCTGCAGTTTGTCATTCTGGAGAATGTCTATGAGAAGGTGGCTGTGCCGGTCTGGTACGGCGTGCTGGCAGCGGCTTTTTTTTATCTGATCTATTGTATCTACAGAGGGCAGAGAAGCTGCATGGCAGCATGGGAAAAGAGATGATTCACGTATTGTTTGCGCCGCCGATGGCGGCATGGAGGGCAAGATTGAAAATGAGAAGTCATTTTCATTACGTTTTGTGCCTGAGCGAAGCGAAAGGAATGGATATAAGTATGAAACTGGAAATAGAAGATCTGACGAAACAATTTCAGGATGTGACGGCGGTCGACGGTGTATCCTGTACCTTGACGACAGGGGTGTATGGGCTGTTAGGCGTGAACGGCGCGGGAAAGACCACGTTGATGCGGATGCTGTGTACTTTGTTAAGGCCGACAGCGGGCAGGATCTTATGGGACGGCCAGGATATCTTCGCGCTAGACGGCGCATATCGCAGGATTCTGGGGTATCTGCCGCAGGATTTCGGGTTTTATCCGGATTTTACGGTGCGGGATTATCTGCACTATATCGCATCCATCAAGGGGCTTCGGCCTGCGGCAGCCAGAAAGCGGACGGCTGTCTTGCTGCAGCAGGTGGGGCTTGCAAAGGTGGAGAACAGGAAGATGAAGAAGCTGTCCGGCGGTATGAAGCGGCGGGTGGGGATTGCCCAGGCGATGCTGAACGATCCGCAGATCTTGATTCTGGATGAGCCGACGGCAGGCTTAGATCCCAATGAGAGGATCCGCTTCCGCAACCTGATCAGTGAACTGGCGCAGGACAGACTGGTGCTTCTGTCCACACATATCGTGTCGGATATCGAATATATCGCCAATGAGATCCTACTGATGAAGGACGGGAGGATCTGTATTTCCGGTACGACGGAGGACCTGACCGCCGGAATGCCGGAACAGGTCTGGCTGGTGAGCGTGCCGAGGAGCGAGGTGGTTTCCTACACGAAACGGTATAAGGTTTCCAATATCAAGACGCTGCATGGCGAGGCCAGGCTGCGGATCCTGTCGGCGGAAAAGCCGGCCGAAAATGCGGTTTTGGAGGAGGCCATGCTGGAGGATGTATTCCTGCATTATTTTGGAGAAAGGGCCGGTGGTGAAAATGCGGTATAAGAAGAGGACGGATTTTGGTGACGGGATGAGACAGGTTTACTTCGAGATTAAGAAGGTGTTTGGCGGGACGCGGAGCAGGATGGCGCTTTTGCTGCTTATGCTGTTAATGGGAGTGACCTTCTATTTCGCCATGAGCGTGGAGTATGTCAATGAGGAGGGGGAGACGGAAGCAGGCTTCGGCGCGGTGCAAAAGCTTCGGGCGGCGCAGAAGGAGTGGAGCGGAGACCTGGATGTGGAGAAGATCGGGCAGGTGATCGCGGAAAACCGGCGGATCAACGAGACGCCCGAGGGCAGGTCAGAACAGCTCAAAGAGAGTAACATTGCCTACGGCTGGAAGCAGGGCATCGCGGAAATCCGCAATCTGTTGAACTGCAGCTACGCAGAGGGTTTTCGGGAGTATGACTATTACCGTGCCGACTCTTTGTCGGAGGCAGAGGCGGGCAGCTTTTACCATAACCGGATAAGACTCTTAGAGGAGTGGCTTGCGGGGGAAGCCAGAGATCAGTATTCGGGGGCGGAGAAGGCATATCTGACCGGGCAGTATGAAAGCTTAGAGACGCCCTTCTATTATGACTACAGGAAAGGGTGGACACAGCTTTTTGAATATGCGCCGACGGTCGTAATGATCACGATGCTGTTTCTGGGCTATCTGGTGGCCGGTATTTTCTCCAATGAATTTGCATGGCGGGCGGATGCGGTGTTCTTTGCCTCCTGCCATGGACGGGACAGGGCCGTGTCGGCCAAGGTATGGGCCGGCGTGGGGATCGTCACGGGGATCTACTGGATCGTCATGCTTTTCTACAGCACTGTCGTACTGGGCTATCTGGGGGCGGATGGCTGGAATTGTCCGGTACAGACGGAGTTTGGAGATTGGAAATGTTTCTATCATCTTACGGTCTGGCAGAAATATCTGCTGATCGTGATCGGCGGCTATATCGGGTGTCTGTTTATGGCGGGCTTGTGTATGTTGGTCTCCGCCAGGACGAAATCTGCCGTGTTGGCGGTGATGGTGCCTTTCGTGCTGATCTTCCTGCCTTCTTTTCTAGGGAATCTGGAGAGCGCAGCCGTCAATAAGATTCTGGGGCTTTTGCCGGACAGACTGCTGCAGGTAGGCGCTGCGCTGGGATATTTTGACCTGTATACAGTGGGCGGCCGTGTGATCGGGGCGGTGCCGATTCTGTTAGTCGTGTACGGGATACTGGCGGTGGCGGTGCTGCCGGTGGTGTACCGGTGTTATGTGAGGTCATGAGACGCGATGTCGGTTCCTGTAATTGCTATTTCAGATACGTTATGGTAAAGTGTAGATAATACAGAAGGGCGTTATCATATTGGCGGAAGGAGGCTCTGCATGGCATTTAAAGTTGGCGTGGGCAAATCAGATTTTGAAGTTTTGCGTAGATCGAATGACTATTATGTGGATAAGACAGATATCATGTATGAGCTTGTGGAGGAGACGGACAATCAGGTCACATTGTTTACCAGGCCGAGAAGATTTGGCAAGACTTTGATGATGAGTATGCTGGCAAACTTTTTCAGTATAAGAAAAGAGAGCAGGGATATCTTCGAGGGGCTTAAGATCACGGAGCATACGGTATTTTGTGAGAAATGGATGAATCAATATCCGGTGCTTTTTATTTCTTTTAAGGACGCCGAGGCAGATGTGTTTGAGGTTGCCTATGATAAACTGAAGAACAGTATTGCGGATGTCTGCAAATCGATATCCGATATAGCGGAAGAAGAGACTGTTAATCGCGCTGATGCACAGATTTTTGAGCGGTTGATGTTTAATCAGGCGTCTGATGCGGAAGTACAGGCTTCTTTCAAAACGATCATGCGAATGATGCACGCAGTTTACGGTAAGAAGGTGATCCTTCTGATCGATGAATATGATGTTCCTCTGGCAAGAGCAAGTGAGAAAGATTCTGAGACGAATCGATATTATGAGGAGATGCTTGCCGTGATCAGGGGGATCATGAGCACGGCGCTGAAAGACAATGAATTTCTGGCATTCTCCGTGATCACCGGTTGTCTTCGGATTGCTAAGGAGAGCATTTTTACAGGTACGAATAACTTTGCTTCCTATTCTGTATTGGACGAGGATTTTTCCGGATATTTTGGCTTTTCAGAGGAGGAGGTAGAAGAGATCTTAACGGCTGCTGACAGAAAGGATAAGGCGGATATCGTAAAAGAATGGTATGACGGCTATGTGTTTGGTGACAGTTGCGTGTATTGTCCCTGGGACGTGATGAATTATATGTCAGCCCTGAAGAAGAGAAAAGATGCAAGACCGAAGAATTACTGGAAATTCACAAGCCATAACGGAGTCCTGCTTTCTTTTGTCGAGCGGACGGAGTTTGATGTAACGGAGAAATTCGAGGCGCTCTTAAATGGCAAGACGGTGACGCAGTCGATTTCTGACGAACTTACCTATGAAACGCTCCATGGATCAGAGGATCATCTATGGAGTGTACTGCTGATGACCGGATATATTACAAAGGCGGACCCGGATGAGACGGGAGACACCGTATCTCTTAAAATACCGAACAGAGAGATCGCGACTATCTTTGAAGATACGGTTGTCGCGTACTTTAAGGATACGGCAGACAAGTCTAAGCTGAGTAACCTGATCAATGCGCTGTGGGAAGGTGATGAGGAGGAAGCATCCAGGCTTATTTCGGATCTTTTGTGGTACACGATCAGCTACCATGACTATCACGAGGACTATTATCATGCATTCCTTGTGGGTATCTTCGTGGAACGCGGATATCATGTCGAGTCAAATAAGGAAAAAGGGTTAGGAAGGCCGGATATTCTGCTGAAGGATAAGAGAAACCGTCGTGCGGTCATGATAGAAGCCAAGAGATCCAAAAGGGAGTCCGATCTGGACCGGGATTGTGACGAGGCGATAGGGCAGATCGTCAAAGCACGGTATGCGGAAGGGCTTTATGGATACACGCAGATCTGCTGCTATGGGATCGCGTTCTTCCAGAAGCAGGCTAAAGTAAAGAGATTACACAATGCGCAGCCTTTGTCGCAGATATGATAGCAGGGGCTGCACGATCTTTTGCCGGATTCAGGGGAACCGTTCATCCTTCGGCTTCTCTGGTACGCTTCAGGATACTTTCGCCTTCAGCTGCCTGACTTCTGACTCCAACATTCTCAACCGAAGTGACAGCATCTCCACTTCGCTGTTGGGGCGCATGGCATCATGCAGGATGCGTGACAGATCGAGGTGCCCCTCGGCAACTCTCTGAATATTGATGCGGATCTCATTTTCAATGATCAGGTCAGTATGGCGTACGTGGTCTTTCACTTCCCGCATGTCGGTCTCGAGAGTGTTCACCTTATTGTCAAGTGTGTTCACCTTATCGTCGAGTGTACTCACTTTATCATTGAGCATGTCCATTTTATTGTCAAGCGTGTCCATCCGCCTGTCAAGTGATCCTACTTTTTCCAGAATCAGATCCAGTTTTCCACTATCTGTCATAATAGCACCTCCTTGTGGACCTGGTATGATTTAACATAATTAACCTTATGTTTCATTTGTCTAAATTTCCATCTGCTGCGTTGGCCTCAATCGACGATGCTACCGGCATCGCCTCATTCAGCCGCCTTGCATATGAAAATTTATCCGGCATGAAACATTAAGGCAATTAAGTTAAATCATGCTGATACTTTCCGTTTCGTTATATTAGAGTATAGCATGAAACAAGTACACTGCCTACATATTTATCAAATTATTATAAACGAAAAAACGATAATCGTATCTGCCGGGAATCCATGGATAAGTTGTGTTAAGGATGACATGAGGATGTAAGTATGCTATGCTGATAGCAAGCGACATAACAGATTTAGAGAAAAAGGAAAAAGGACGGACAGACCAATGCTGCATGTGATGATCTGTGATGATGAGACCGCATCGCTCACTTTTCTGGAAGCGCTTGTCAGAGAGTGGGCGGCGGAGCGGAAATGGGAGACGCATATTACGCCGTATCGGAATGCGGAGCAGTTCCTGTTTGGCAGAGAGGATCTTGAGGAGGCGGATATCATGCTTCTGGATATCGATATGCCGGGAGCAAGCGGCATCGACCTGGCCCGCAGGCTGCGGCGGGAAGGAAAGAACGTACAGATCATCTTCGTGACAGGGCTTGTGGAATATGCGCTGGAAGGCTATGACGTGGAGGCCGTGTCTTATCTCGTCAAGCCGGTGGAAAGGGAGCGGCTTTTTGCCTGTATGGACCGGGCAAGGGAGCGGTGCCGGAGAGAAGAGCCGGTCTTGCTGTTGGAACTGGCAGGGGGTACGGCGCGGGTCAGACTCGCACAGATCTGTTATCTGGAGAGTGACGCCCATGATACGCAGGTGTACTGCGTGCGTCCGGTTTACGCCCTGGGGACGGGCAAAGGCACGGAGCCGTGCAAAGGCAGGGAGCCGGCCCGAAAGAAGGAGGTACTGCGCAGCCGGACAGGAATCCGGGAACTGGAAGAGCGGCTTATGCTTTCCGGCGGCAGTTTTTTCAGGATCCACCGTTCTTATGTGGTGAATCTTGCCTATGTCAGCCGGATCGCCAGGAAGGAAGTGCTGATGGACAGCGGCGAGTCGCTGCCGGTATCCCGCAGCCGATGGGAGGCGCTTAACAGGGCGTATCTGGACTATTATAAGGGCGGCAGCCAATAGGACGCGAAGGATCGTGGCGCCAGCCAATAGGACGCGGAGGATCGTGGTGGCAGCCAATAGGACACGGAGATCGTGGCGCCGGGAGATACGCAGGAAAAGTGCAGGAAGGGCATGTGGATTGGGTAAAACAGATGGAACAGATCATATTTCAGGCCATGTGGCTGCTTTGCTTCTGGTATTATGTGGAGCAGATGGGAGAGATTGAGAAGGGGACCGGAAAGCGTGTGCTGGGGGTTTGCCTGACCGGCGTCTGCCTGTCAGGTTCCTTTTTGCTGCCGTTTTTTGGCGTGAAAGTTTTCGGCGCGCGATTCCTGACAGCGGCGGCATGGATCCTGATCAGCGGCATGATGCTGTTGTACGATCTGTTTTTTGACGGGGAGCCGTTTCGGCGCCAGTGGTGGAAGATACTGCTGCCGGGAACGGGCATTATCGCAGGGTTGTTTGTTGCGGAAGGGGGAGCGCTTTTTGTACTGCATGGCGGGATCATGCTCCTGTTTTTGCTGCCGCTTGGAAGGAAGCGGGAGAGCCTGAAGCTGTGGAATGGGACGCTGCTTATGGCGGCTTATGGTATGATCTCGGCTTTTTTGTGGCTGCTTGGCTGTACGGAACAGGTGGAGATGCCGACAGTATTGCGAAGCGTCCTGATGTGGGGCGGTATCGTCCTGGAAGCTTTGCTGTTCCTGGCGGTGGAAGGGACTCTTTTTTCTTATAAAAAGGGATTTGACTTCCGGACGGAGCAGTTCCGATCCGCGCTTATGGAGCATCAGTATGAGGAGATCAAAAGCGTCTATCTGGATATGCGCGGGTGGCGGCATGATTATCACAACCACATGCAGGTGATGAAGGCGCAGCTTGCCCTCGGGCAGACGGAAGAGATGGGGGCCTATCTGGATCAGCTGGAGCAGGAACTGGACCGGGTGGATACTTTCGTAAGATCCGGCAATCTGATGGTGGATGCGATCTTAAACAGTAAGCTGACACTGGCCAGAAGACAGAAGGTCGCCGTCAACTGTAAGGCGAAGGCGCCAAAGCAGCTTTCCGTGGAGGATGTGGATCTGTGCGTCATTCTGGGGAACCTGCTTGACAACGCGCTGGAGGCCTGCGCGCTCGTAGCGGAGGAGAGCCGTTTCCTGCGGATCTATATGGCGGTGAACAAGCGGCAGCTGTACCTGTCCGTACAGAATGCGGCGCAGGAGGAGCCGGATTTCGAGGCGAGACATTATATTACGAGAAAAAGGGGCAACCACGGCCTCGGCATGAAGCGTGTGCAGGCGGCGGTGGATAAATACGGCGGCTATCTGCGTCTGGCTAACGAGGCCGGCATCTTTGCGGCGGAAGTGACCATGCCGCTGCCGTGACCGCCGTGCGGGCCCGTCTGTCTGAGCACCTGTCGTAAGGTGGTCATGCTGCAAAGCGGTCATTTCGTGCAAAAAAGAATACATTTCGTGCAGGAATCTTCTTTGTCGGGGATTCCTGTTTTATGATACGGGAAATAAGATATGCGCACGGCTGATGAAATCTGCCGTAAGGCAAAAGGAGCAAAAGGTCATGCAGGACAAACAGGCACAGAATAAAGAGCAAAATAACGATCAAATCAAGAAAAGATATCCGTTCCGGGATCATTACCGGTATACCTTTCGTCTGCTGAGGGAGAAAAGAGGCGCCGCCGCCCTGACAGTCTGCGGCGGGGATATGGCGCTCAGCGTGCTGCTGCCGTTTCTGGAAGCGGCGCTTTACGGCACGGTGGCGGCCTGTCTGGTGAGCGGCAGGCGGCCCGTTGAGATCCTGGCGATGGTGGCGGGATATATTATCCTGCTGCAGGCGGTGAGGCTTTTGCAGAGCCAATGCAGGAATCTGCGGACGAAAACGCTCTTCCTGTTCCGCTGCGCCATTTCCGATCTGGACAGGAAGACGCTTATCATGGACGGCCAGAGTCTGGAGAGTGCGTCCGGTCAGAAAAAGAGGCAGGCGGCGCTGAGGAACGTGTATTCCGGCAATACCCTTGGGATAGAGGCGTTCGCGGCGGGATTTCTGGACGTGTGTATTCAGCTTGGCGGGCTTACGGTATATGGGGTGATCGTGGGCAGATACAGCCTGCTCCTTCTGGGGCTGCTGCTGTGCCAGACGCTGTTTACGGCCTGGCTGCACAGTCTGGCAGGACAGAAGGAATATCGGCTGGAAGCGGAAAACGTGAAAGATCACCAGGGGCTTGCCTATCTGCGGCGGGAGTCCATCGCGCCGGGAAACGGCAAGGATATCCGTCTCTACCGGATGGACAGGTGGTTTCTGCGGGAATTCAGGGAGCGGATCGACCGGATCGTAGCGCGGGTGGATCAGGGGCGAAACGGCTTTGCGGCAGCCGAGATCGCGGGCGCGGCGCTTGCTTTTATACGGAACCTGTTTGTCTACGGCTGGCTGATCCGGGAGATGGCGCTGGGGCGTCTTGCCCTGCCCGTCTTCCTGCTATATGTAGGGATTGTGTCAGGCGTGGAAGCGTGGATGAACGGCCTGTTCGAGGCGGCGCAGGGAATCTACCGGAATAAGGAGGTCATGGACGATTATCGGGATTTTCTGGAATATGGCATTGCGGAGGAGGGCAAAGAGGCGCTGCAACATCCTGGCAGCGCGCACGAGATCCGCCTGGAGCATGTGAGCTTTCGCTATGCGGGGAACGAGGAGGATACCATTCACGATCTGACGCTCTCCATCCGGCCCGGAGAGCGGCTGGCGCTGGTGGGACTAAACGGCGCGGGCAAGACGACCCTGATCAAACTGTTGTGCGGATTTTACCGCCCGACGTCAGGCAGGATCTTTCTGGACGGGCAGGATCTGCAGACGCTGCCAAGGCAGGAACTTTTCCGGGAGTTTGCGGTGGTATTTCAGGATGTGTTTGCCTTCTCCTTCCCCTTGTCCGAAAACGTCTCCTGCATGGAGGCGGGGAGAGAGGATGCAAAGCGGCTGCAGGGCAGCCTTGAGAAGGCAGGGCTCCGGGAGAAAACATCTTCGCTTCCGAAAGGCGAAAGGACGTTCTTAAACCGGGATATGGATGAGGAGGGCGTGAGTCTGTCCGGCGGAGAACTGCAGAAGCTGATGCTTGCCAGGGCGCTTTATAAGGACGCGCCGGTGATCATCTTAGACGAGCCGACGGCGGCCTTAGATCCCATCGCGGAGAGCGAGATGTATGAGCGGTACGATACCATGATCCGGGAAAAGACGGGGATCTTTATCTCCCACCGGTTAAGCTCCACAAGATTCTGCGACAGAATCCTTTTTATGGAAAAAGGGCGTATCGCGGAGGAGGGCAGTCATGATGCGCTGATGGAAAAGGGCGGCGCTTATGCACAGCTGTTTGCCCTGCAGGCCAGATATTACCAGAAGAAGAGAGAGGAGGAAGCGATCTATGGGTGAGATATTGTCCGTACACAAGACAGGATTCAGGCTGCTTAAGATGATCCACGGCGTGGATTCGGCTATCCTGCCGCTGCATTTACTGGAGGTGTGTCTGTCGGTGATACAGGTCTATGCAGGATTGTTTCTGACCGCCTCCCTGATCGACGTTCTGTTGGCGGGCGCGTATGGGGCGGCAGTGAAATGGGCCGTCTGTCTTTTGCTGGTACAGCTGCTCTTTGGCGTATTCCATACGCTGCTCAAGAGGAAATTCCGGGGGATGGAGACGAAGATCTGGCAGCTCTTTTATGTATGGCTGCGGGAAAAAGCCTTTTTCCTGGACTACGAGACGATGGAGCAGCCACAGGTTTCGGAGAAGATCCTCTCTTCGGAGATAAGATCCAATATGCATGGTGGCTTGGGCGTGCTCCTGTATTATTACTGCGATATGCTGCGGGCCTTACTGCATATTCTGCTGTCGGCGGCCATGGTGTTCTATGTATGTCTTGCAGAACCCGCAGACGCGGCAGGGTTTCTGGAAGCGCTTGCAGGGCCCTTGCCCTCGGCGGCGCTGTTTGGCATGGCGCTTGCGGGAATGGCCGTCGGCGCCTGGAAGGTATACGGGCGGTTCGGCGAGAGGCTGCAGGGGATCTATGCGGCGCACACGGGAGTGGAGGAAAGGATCA
The DNA here is from genome assembly GCA_947564645.1 of uncultured Lachnospiraceae bacterium. GTDB lineage: Bacteria > Bacillota > Clostridia > Lachnospirales > Lachnospiraceae > UBA3282. The sequence goes on along the minus strand of CANOCU010000001.1, from coordinate 4,376 downwards.
TGTATCTGCAAAACCAGCTGCTCGGGAACCCGAAGGCGGGAAAGATCATCCGCATGTACGGAATGCAGGAGATGATCTACAGGAACGTGGAGAAAAATATAGACGAGTCCCTGGACTTTTTCGGCAAGATGTGTGATCTGGAGCGGAAACAGGAAACCGCCAACAAACTGGTAAGCAGCCTGTTTACGGTCAGTTCCTATCTGTTAGTGGCGTTAAAGGCGGTGACGGGCGCAGTGACGGTGGGCGCTTTCACACAGTATGCGGGCGCCATGCATCAGTTCGGCGGCGGCTGTTTTCAGCTGATCGCGTGTCAGGGAGAGCTGCGGGAGATCTGCACTTATATGGGATCCTTCCTGGAATTTCTGGACACGGACAATCTGCATGCTGCAGGTTCCATTCCGGTGGAGAAACGGACGGACGGGGAATACGAACTGGCTTTCGAGCATGTGAGCTTCCGGTATCCTGGCTGCGAGGAACCGGCGCTGCAGGATGTGAACTGCCGTCTGCGGATGAAAGGGAAACTGGCGGTGGTGGGGAAGAACGGCGCGGGGAAGACGACTTTCATCAATCTGCTCTGCCGTCTCTACGAGCCCACCGCGGGCCGCATTACGCTAAACGGCGTGGATATCCGCAAATACGACGAGGAAGAGTACCGCAGCCTGTTCGGCGTGGTGTTCCAGGACTTCAAGCTGTTTGCCTTTCCGGTGTGGCAGAATATCACGGCAGGCGGTGTCAGGCAGGATGATAAGATCAGGGAGGCGCTGCGGCAGGCGGACGCCCGGGAGATGGTGGAGCAGATGCCTAAGGGGCTTGACACCTATCTGTATCAGGATCTGGAAGAAGGAGTCACGGTCAGCGGCGGGGAGGCTCAGAAGCTGGCCCTGGCAAGAGCGCTTTATAAGGACGCGCCGGTGGTGGTCTTAGACGAGCCGACGGCGGCCTTGGATCCGAAGGCGGAGGCGGAAGTCTATGCCCGCTTCCATCAGATGGTGGAGGGCAGGACCAGCGTCTATATCTCCCACCGCATGAGCAGCTGCCGCTTCTGCGACGAGATCATCGTGTTCGACAAGGGGCGGATCGTGGAGCGCGGCAGCCATGAGGCGCTCTACAATGCGGGCGGGTGCTATGCCCGGATGTGGGATGCGCAGGCCAGGTATTATGCGTGACTGTTACGACTGTTACCTTTACCTTGCAGTTTGCGGTTCTGCTTTACACATTATGAAATATTTACTATAATATAGACAGCAGATATCGTGTGGCGGCAAACAGAAATGAGGTGATAAAATGCCAGGGGAGAAAGAACTCAATGTCAATCTCTTTGAGAGACTGGAAATCGTGGAAAGGATCAGAAGAGAGGCAGAAAGAGGCGGTTTGGAAGCTGTGCTTTCGCAGCTTGACATTGAACAGAAAGCGATTGAACGCAAGCTCTATCAGACACCTCCGTTAACTGATTAGTCGATAAGTGAAAATGCAGATTCCTTCAGAACATCGGGAGTTTGCATTTTTATTTGTTACATCTAAGGATCTGTTTTTGCGTAACAGTTCAGCCCAGGACTTTGCATTTACTGCAAAGTCCGTGAAAACACGTAAATTGAGCCAGGGGAATCTGCCCCTCGCCGAAGGCGACTTGGAATGGGCAGATTCCGTAACAGGGAAGCCGAAGGCTGAACTGTTACGTTTTTGCGGAAATCGGGCGGGAAAAGCATTGCGCATTCCCGCTTTTTCTGATAGACTGTATTCATCTGAAGAAATGGATCTTAGTTATGCACGTCAGGCATTTCGCCGTGATTTCCATTATTTCAAATTTTAGGGGGAAGGAGGGTTGAAGTGTCATCTATGGGACATATAAAATGGTAGAATAAAAAGCACATTGACAAAACCGAACATTTGTTTTATCCTACTATAAGATGAAGAACAAATGTTCTGAAAGAAAAGGAGAACAGATATGGAAAAGAATGACAAGTTGAAGGCATTGGATGCGGCTTTGGTACAGATAGAGAAGCAGTTCGGCAAGGGCGCCGTGATGAAGCTGGGCGATCCTTCCGTACAGATGAACGTGGAGACGATCCCTACGGGGTCCTTAAGCCTGGACCTGGCGCTGGGCCTGGGCGGTATCCCGCGGGGAAGGATCGTGGAGATCTACGGACCGGAATCCAGCGGTAAGACGACCGTCACCCTGCATATGGTGGCGGAAGTACAGAAGCGGGGCGGCATCGCCGGGTTTATCGATGCGGAACATGCCCTGGATCCGGTCTATGCGAAGAATATCGGGGTGGATATCGACAATCTTTACATATCCCAGCCGGACTGCGGAGAGCAGGCCCTGGAGATCACGGAGACCATGGTGCGTTCCGGCGCGGTGGATATCATCATTGTGGACTCTGTTGCCGCGCTCGTGCCGAAAGCGGAGATTGACGGGGATATGGGCGACAGTCACGTCGGACTGCAGGCCCGCCTGATGTCGCAGGCGCTGCGGAAGCTGACGGCGGTCATCAGCAAATCCAACTGTACGGTGATCTTTATCAACCAGCTGCGTGAGAAGGTGGGGGTGATGTTCGGCAACCCGGAGACCACCACCGGCGGGCGCGCTCTGAAGTTCTATTCTTCCGTTCGTTTGGATGTCAGAAGGATTGAATCCTTAAAGCAGGGCGGAGAAGTGATCGGGAACAGGACCAGAGTGAAGGTCGTTAAGAATAAGATCGCGCCGCCTTTCAAGGAAGCGGAATTTGATATCATGTTCGGAGAGGGTATTTCCATGGTGGGCGATATCCTGGATCTGGCGGCCGAGAACAATATCGTCAATAAGAGCGGCGCATGGTACGCCTATAACGGCAACAAGATCGGGCAGGGCAGAGAGAATGCCAAGCAGTATCTGCGCGACAATCCGGAAACATGTGCGGAGATTGAGCGCAAGGTGCGGGAGCTCTTCAACCTGGAGACAGGGCAGGAAGAAGGAACAGGAGCCAAGGCGGAGACAGCGCCTGCGGAAGATAAGAAGTCGGAGAAAGAGAAGGCAGAGAAAGAGAAGACGAAGGCATGATGATCGTGACACAGATAGCCGAAGCTTCGAAAGCACGCTGCCGGATCTACCTGGACGGTCAGTTCGCCTTTGTGTTATATAAGGGCGAACTGCGTAAATTCCAGCTGCGGGAGGGGCAGGAGCTGTCCCCTGGCAGTTACCGGGAGATCACGGAGGAAATACTGCCGAAGCGGGCGAAGCTGCGCTGTATGAATCTGCTCCAGTCGAGAGATTATACGCGAAAGCAGTTGGAGGATAAGCTGGTTCAGGGGGAGTATCCGCCGGACTGCATCGCACAGGCCATAGCCTATGTGGAATCCTACGGATATCTCGATGATCTGCGGTATGCGAAGGACTATATTGCGTATCATATCGACAGCAGGAGCAGGGGACGGATGGAACTGGACCTGATGCGGAAGGGCATCGGCCGGGATCTGATCCGGAAGGCATTCGAAGAGCTGGATGATCTTGGTGTGGAGCAGGACGAGGCAGCCATGATCAGGGAACTTCTGAATAAGAAGAATTATTGCGCGCAGACGGCGAGCAGCAAGGAGCAGCAGAGAATGTACGGATTTCTCTATCGCAGGGGATTTCACGCCGATGCGATCGCGCGGGAGCTTTCGGGGCGGGCATTATTTGAGTAGGAGTATTATAAAAGACTGCTTGACATAACATCAAATACAGTATAGAATTTAAGTGTTGTAATTTTGCTAATTATAGAATGTTGTTACCATCCATTTTTGTGCAGATGAGACATTCTACAATAGATTATGTACAATGAAAACTAAATAAGGAGGTGCTCCTGTAATGTGGGATGTTGTGATAGCAGTACTCATCACGCTGGTGATCGCCGTTCCGGTATCCGCTCTGGCAGCCATCAATTATCGCAAGAAGGTTGTGGAAGCCAAGATCGGCAACGCGGACGAGAAAGCCAGGGAAATTATTGATGAAGCTCTCAAGACAGCTGAGACGAAGAAGCGCGAATCCCTGCTCGAAGTCAAGGAAGAGTCCATTCGTACCAAGAATGAACTGGACAAAGAGATCAAGGAACGTCGGGCGGAAGCGCAGAGATACGAGCGTCGTGTACAGCAGAAGGAAGAGAACATCGATAAGAAGGCAGATGCTATTGAGAAGAAGGAAGCAAGCCTGGCGCACAGAGAAGAGACTCTGGCCAAACAGCGTGAAGAGATTTCCAAGCTGAACGAACAAAGATTACAGGAACTGGAACGAATCTCTGGATTAACCTCCGAACAGGCAAAAGATTATTTGTTGAAAATTGTTGAAGATGAAGTGAAACATGAGACTGCTGTCATGATCAAGGAGATGGAGAGCAGGGCGAAGGAAGAGGCAGATAAGA